>NZ_JBJJLR010000008.1:0-145798 GCF_046230975.1 Pseudomonas sp. KCJK9058 | reverse complement strand
AGCCATCCCGAAGGATGGCTTTGAGGCCAGCAGGGCTTATCAGTAAGCCTTGCCAGTCTTGTAGTAGTTCTCGAAGCAGAAGTTGGTCGCGTCGATGTAGCCTTCGGCGCCACCGCAGTCGAAACGCTTGCCCTTGAACTTATAGGCAATCACGCAGCCATCCTTCGCCTGCTGCAACAGGGCATCAGTGATCTGGATTTCACCGCCTTTGCCTGGCTTGGTATTGGCGATGATGTCGAAGATATCCGGGGTCAGGATGTAACGGCCGATGATCGCCAGGTTCGAAGGCGCGTCTTCCGGGGCCGGTTTTTCGACCATGTCGGTTACACGGAAGATGTCGTCGCGGATCATCTCACCTTTGATCACACCATACTTGTTGGTTTCCTGCGGGTCGACTTCCTGGATGGCGACGATCGAGCAGCGGTACTGTTTGTACAGCTTGACCATCTGAGTCAGCACGCCGTCACCTTCCGGGTTGACGCACAGGTCGTCCGCCAGCACCACCGCGAACGGCTCGTCGCCGATCAGTGGGCGGCCAGTGAGAATGGCGTGGCCGAGGCCTTTCATTTCGGTCTGGCGCGTGTACGAGAAGGAGCACTCGTCGAGCAGACGACGAATACCGACCAGGTATTTTTCCTTGTCGGTGCCCTTGATCTGGTTTTCCAGCTCGTAGCTGATGTCGAAGTGGTCTTCCAGGGCGCGCTTGCCGCGCCCGGTAACGATGGAGATCTCGTTCAGACCCGCATCCAATGCTTCTTCAACGCCATACTGGATCAGTGGCTTGTTGACCACCGGCAGCATTTCCTTGGGCATGGCTTTGGTAGCAGGCAGGAAGCGCGTGCCGTAGCCGGCTGCCGGGAACAAGCATTTTTTGATCATATACGTCCTTACAAAAGGCTAGGCCTGTGGAATTCGGCGCAGTCTAATCAGGCGGCAGTCACCTTACAATGCCCCCGTTAACGACCGTTGCCATCATAGAGATATCCCAGTGTAGATAGTTCCGGGGGATCGTAAATATTGCTGTCATACATGACCGTTGGATGACAGGGAAATCAGCGTGCCAGTGGCGGCCTTTTCAACGGGCTCACCCGCGAAGAGACCGCCACTGGCTGACCTCAGCTACCCGTCCCTTGTCCGATCAGCACCCCATCAACCTCCTGACCATACAGGTTCACCCCATCATTGGCATGAAATTTCACCCGCGTTTTCTCGATGGATCCCTCTACCAACCGCGGGTCCTGTGGCCGCTCGTGGCGGTTGATCCACGCCGCCACATCCCAGGCCTGCTGATCGCTGAGGCTGCCCGGCTTGCCCAACGGCATGTTGTATTTGATGAACGACGCAGCGGTATTGATGCGGTGCATGCCAGCCCCCCAGTTGTAGGAGTCCTTGCCCCAAAGCGGCGGCATTACGTACTCGCCGGCGACCTTTTGCCCTTCACCGTTATCGCCATGGCAAATCGCGCATTGTTCACGGTAAACCTGCTGGCCGCGCTTGAAGTCATAACCACCCTTGGGTTGTGCCACCTCCGGATAACCACGTCCGGCAATCTCCACGCCGGTCGGCGCCTTGGTCGACAGCCAGTATGAATACACCGCCAGGGCCGTCATCTGCGGGCTGTCAGCGGCCGGCGGCTTGCCGTTCATGCTGAACTGAAAACACCCTTGGATACGCTCGGCGAAGGTGTTGACCTTGTCATTCTTCTTGCGATAGGCCGGGTACATCGGGTAGGCACCCCACAACGGCGCCGAATGCGCCAACCGCCCCTGATCGAGGTGGCAGTTACTGCAGTTCATGCCGTTGCCCACCGCCTCGGGCATCAATCGGCGGGTGTCGACGAACAAGGCATGGCCTTCACGCACCATCTTGCCAAAGGCATTATCGGGCAACTCACGCTCAGCGGGCGGTACGAACTGCGGTGCAGCCTGCACATCGGGCACTTTCAACTGCGACTGGTCTTCCATGGCGATCGGCGCGGCCTGGGCGCTGCCCACGGCCAGCAGCAAAAAGGCGGGAATCAGGTTTTTCATGGCGTGACCTCCTGACTGGCGGGACGGGCGAAGAACTCGGCAACGGCCTTGATCTCCTCATCGGTCATGGCCTTGGCCACGCCGACCATCAGCTGATTGGGGTCATTGCTGCGGCTGCCGTCGCGCCAGGCATTGAGCTGTGCCACCAGATAACTGGCGGGCTGGCCGGCCAAGGGCGGGAAGTGTTCGCCCACCCCGCCGCCACCCGGCCCGTGGCATTGCACGCAACCTGGAATCTGCCGGCTCCAGTCGCCGTACAGGGCCATGCGGGTGGTCGGGTCATCGGCAATCTGCTGGCGGTGCAGGTCGCCAGCGGGCGCTGCTGGCAGGCTGGCCAGGTAGGTACTGACGGCCTTGATTTCGTCGTCGCTCAGGGCCTTGGCCAAAGGTTCCATCACCGGCTGCTTGCGGCTGCCGTTGCGCCAGTCCTGCAACTGCTTGGCAAGGTAACCGGCCGGTAGCCCGGCCAAACGTGGAAAGCCGGCAGCCGCAATGCCATTGCCGTCCGGGCCATGGCAACCCAGGCAGGCCATGGCTGCAGGGTTGGCCCCACCCTGGGTGAAGACCTTCTGACCCTCAGCGGCATGTGCCGTGGGCCAGATCAGGATCAGCAAGCTGCCGATCATCACGCGTCTCAACGGTGTCATCACGAATCTCCTTTTCTTTTGTTATATGTTTAGGCTTAAAACATATAAGCAGAGAAAGGAGGACCCGTTGCTTCAGATCAACTTCCGGAGATGCACTGCGTTGCCGCAGTGCGCACATCCCCAAGGCGCAGCGGGAAGTTATTCAGCCGCTCGTGCAGTTTGATGCTGCTGCCGCTGCCGCGCTTGTCGATATCCACCAGCGCCGCCGGGCCGGCACCTGAGGTGATTTTCTGCGGTACGATCAGCCGCAGGCCGTCGCCACGCTGCTCTTCGGTCAGCGGGTCACGCGTATCGGCAAGCTTTTCCTTTACGCAATCGGCATAGGCGCGTGGGCTCTTGCCAGAGATCACATCCATCGTTTCACGCGATTGCTCCAGCTCCGCGACGCTCACGCAGCCACCGAGCGCAACCGACAACGCCGCCACCATCCACTTCATTTGCTGCACCTCTCCCTTCAGGAATTCGCTTCGACCACATCCAGGCGGTTTTGCTCCCTGCTTTGGCAGAATTATCTACGCCTGGCGATCAACGCGGCAGTGTAACGGCACATCGTGGTATCTTTTGCTTTTGCAGATCCAAACCTTGCGGAGCATCACATGAAATTCGTACACCAGCGCGAGCACCTCAACGAGGACGATATTGTCGTCATCGAGTGCTCCCAGCGCTGCAATATCCGCCTGATGAACGACGCCAACTTCCGCAGCTTCAAGAACGGCGGCCGTCATACTTACCACGGCGGCCATTTCGAGAAGTTTCCGGCGAAGATCACCGTACCCAGTACCGGCTTCTGGAACATCACCATCGATACCGTCACCACTCGCCCGATCTCGGTCACACGCAAGCCAACGCTGACCCACAAGATCAAGATCATCCGTCGCTCGTCGTCGAAACTCAGATAAGGCCACCATGACCCAGACCATCAAGTACGTCATCAAATACAAGCTCGACGGCCAGCGTCGCTGGGATTTCGCGCTGATGCCCGATGCCTCGCAAGAGCAAGCCCTCGAGGCCCTGCGCAAGATCCACGGCGACGACGCCGAGAAAATCAGCGACATCCAGGTCAGCAAGGCCCTCTAAGACTTGCCGCAAGCCCCCGCCGCATCGCTCGCCCCACGCAAGGAGACTCGCATGAGCCATTGGCCCGACCGCCGTATCCTCGACCTGCTGGGCATCGAGCTGCCCATTCTACAGGCACCCATGGCGGGGGCGACCGGCTCGGCCATGGCCATTGCCGTGGGCCTGGCAGGTGGCTTGGGCGCCCTGCCCTGCGCCATGCTCAGCGGCGAGCAGGTGCGCGCCGAGATCGCCGCATTCCGCGCCGGCTGCCCGGGGCGCCCGCTGAACCTGAACTTCTTCTGCCACCAGCCGCCAGCGCCCGATGCCGAGCGCGATGCGCGCTGGAAGCAGGCACTTGAGCCTTATTACAGCGAAGTGGGCGCAGACTTCGCGGCGCCCACGCCGGTGTCCAACCGCGCGCCTTTCGACGAGCAGAGCTGCCTGCTGGTCGAAGCGTTGCGCCCGGAGGTGGTGAGCTTCCACTTCGGCCTGCCGCAGGCCGAACTGCTGCAGCGGGTAAAGGCCAGCGGTGCCAAGGTACTGTCCAGCGCCACGACTGTGGAAGAAGCGGCCTGGCTGGAGCGCAATGGCTGCGATGCGATCATCGCCATGGGTTATGAAGCCGGTGGCCATCGCGGCATGTTCCTCAGCGATGACATCACCAGCCAGATAGGCACCTTCGCGCTCGTACCGCAGGTGGCCGATGCCGTCGGCGTGCCGGTGATTGCCGCCGGTGGTATCGCCGACCACCGCGGGCTGTTGGCGGCACTGGCCCTGGGTGCCTCGGCAGTGCAGATCGGCACGGCTTACCTGTTCTGCCCCGAGGCCAAGGTGTCGCCAGCGCATCGCCGGGCGCTGGACAGCGCGCCTGCCAGCGACACCGCGCTGACCAACCTGTTCACCGGCCGACCGGCGCGCGGCATCAACAATCGCATCATGCGCGAGCTGGGGCCGATGAGCGAGCTAGCACCGCGCTTCCCGCTGGCGGGCGGGGCATTGATGCCTTTAAGGGCGATCACCGATCCGCAGGGTAAGAGTGATTTCAGCAATCTGTGGTCGGGGCAGGCGTTACGGCTGGGCCGGCACATGCCGGCGGGTGAGTTGACCCGGGAGATTGCCGGTAAGGCACTGGCAGTGATCGGTCACCAGGCATTCTGACAGGCAGACCTGGCCTCTTCCCGGCCAATGGCTTATCGCTATATAGTTAAGGCTATAACGATAACTTCAAGGAGCTGTCTTCATGCGTATCCGCTCGCCCCAGCTGGCCGTCACTGCCCTGGCCAGCCTGTTCGCCTTCAACACTGCCTGGGCCGACGAAGTCCAGGTCGCGGTCGCAGCCAACTTCACAGCCCCTATCCAGGCCATCGCCAAGGACTTCGAAAAAGACACCGGTCACAAACTGGTCGCGGCCTATGGCGCCACCGGGCAGTTCTACGCGCAGATCAAGAACGGTGCACCGTTCGAAGTGTTCCTCGCCGCTGACGACACCACCCCCAAGAAGCTGGAAGCAGAAAAGGAAACCGTACCCGGCTCGCGCTTTACCTACGCCATCGGCACCCTGGCCCTGTGGTCTGCGAAGGAAGGCTACGTAGATGCCAAGGGTGAAGTGCTGAAAAAGAACGAATACAAACACCTGTCCATCGCCAACCCGAAAGCGGCACCTTACGGCCTGGCCGCCACCCAGGTACTGGACAGGCTGAAGCTAACCGAAGCCACCAAAGGCAAGATCGTCGAAGGCCAGAACATCACCCAGGCCTTCCAGTTCGTCTCCACCGGCAACGCCGAGCTGGGCTTTGTCGCCCTGTCGCAGATCTACATGGACGGAAAGGTGACCCATGGCTCGGCCTGGATCGTGCCGTCCAACCTGCACGACCCGATCCGCCAGGACGCCGTCATCCTCAACAAAGGCAAGGACAATGCGGCCGCCAAGGCACTGGTCGAATACCTCAAGGGCCCGAAAGCCGCAGCGGTGATCAAATCCTATGGTTATGAACGCTGATGCCACTCGATGCCAGTGACCTGGGCGCCATCTGGCTGACCGTAAAACTGGCCAGCCTGACCACCCTGATCCTGCTGATCATCGGCACACCGGTCGCCTGGTGGCTCGCGCGCACGCGCTCTTGGCTGCGCGGGCCGGTGGGTGCGGTGGTGGCACTGCCGCTGGTACTGCCACCGACGGTGATCGGCTTTTACCTGTTGATCGCCCTTGGCCCGCACGGCTGGCTTGGTCAGGCCACCCAGGCGCTAGGCCTGGGCAGTGTGGTGTTCAGCTTCACAGGCCTGGTGATTGGCTCGACGGTGTATTCCATGCCGTTCGTGGTGCAACCCCTGCAGAATGCCTTTGGCGCGATCGGCCAGCGGCCCCTGGAAGTCGCCGCCACCCTGCGCGCCAGCCCCTGGGACACCTTCGTTCATGTGGTGCTGCCGCTGGCCCGCCCTGGCTTCGTCACTGCCAGCATCCTCGGCTTTGCCCACACGGTGGGCGAGTTTGGCGTCGTGCTGATGATCGGTGGCAACATTCCCGACAAGACTCGCGTGGTTTCGGTGCAAATTTTCGATCACGTCGAAGCCATGGAGTATTCACAAGCCCACTGGCTGGCCGGTGCCATGCTGGTGTTCTCTTTCCTGGTGCTGCTCTTGCTGTACGCTGGACGCCGCGGCAAAGCTGGCTGGAGCTGAAATGAGCGCATCGATTGTGGCGCGCCTGAAACTGGCGCGCGACGACTTCACCCTGGACGTCAACCTGCACCTGCCCGGGCGCGGCATCAGCGCACTGTTCGGCCACTCTGGCTCCGGCAAGACCAGCTGCCTGCGCTGCCTGGCCGGGCTGGAACGGGCCGCCAGCGCCTATATCGAGGTCAACGGCGAAGTCTGGGAAGACAGCACCCGTGGCTACTTCCAGGCACCGCACCTGCGCCCGGTGGGCTACGTGTTCCAGGAAGCCAGCCTGTTCCCGCACCTGTCGGTGCGCGGCAACCTGACGTTCGGCTGGCGCCGAGTAGCGCCCGCTGAACGCAAGGTCAGCCTCGACCAGGCGTGCCAACTGCTGGGTATCGGCCACTTGCTGGAGCGCCGCCCGGCAACCCTGTCGGGTGGCGAGGCGCAGCGGGTAGGTATTGCCCGCGCCCTGCTCAGCAGCCCAAGGCTGTTGTTGATGGACGAGCCGCTGGCAGCCCTCGACGGCCCGCGCAAGCGCGAGATACTGCCCTTCCTGGAGCGCCTGCACGACGAACTGGACATCCCTCTGATATATGTCAGCCACGCCCAGGATGAAGTCGCGCGGCTGGCCGACCACCTGGTGTTGCTGGAACAAGGCCGGGCGATCGCCAGCGGCCCGATCGGCGAAACCCTGGCTCGCCTTGACCTGTCGCTGGCCCAGGGCGACGACGCCGGCGTCGTGTTCGAAGGTAGGGTGGTTGGGCACGACCCGCATTACGGCCTGCTGGACCTGCGCCTGCCCGGCAGCAGCGGGCCGCTGTTGCGCATCACCCACGCGGCGCAGGTGATGGGCAGTACCCTGCGCGTCAAGGTGCAGGCCCGGGATGTCAGCCTGGCACTGGCGGCGGACAGCGCATCGAGCATCCTCAACCGCCTGCCGGTGCGTGTGCGCGAGAGCTGCCCGGCGGCCAACCCGGCGCATGTGCTGGTCAGCCTGGATGCTGGCGGCAATGCCCTGCTTGCACGCATCACCCGCTTTTCGGCAGACCAGCTCGGTTTGCACACGGGGCAGATACTGTTCGCCCAGATCAAGTCGGTGGCCCTTTTGGGTTGAGCATCCTTAGCGCGCGTATTGTCCATTGATCAGTGACCTGATCGAGGCCCGCCGCCCATGCCTGACTGCCCCCTGCCGCGCACCCTGCACTACGTTGACGACAGTCAGCCGGGCCTGACCCGTCGGCGCTGGCGCGACCGTTTCATCTACCTGGATGCCGATGGCCAACGGGTACGCGACAGCGAAACCCTTGCGCGCATCGCCGCATTGGTGATCCCCCCTGCCTACACGGATGTGTGGATCTGCGCCGATCCGCAAGGCCACCTGCAAGCCACCGGCCGCGATGCCCGTGGCCGCAAGCAGTACCGCTACCACGCACAGTGGCGCGAACTGCGCGACCAGCACAAATACGGGCGCATGCTTGCGTTCGCCCAAGCCCTGCCAAAGCTGCGCACACAGCTGGAAGCCCACCTGGCGCGGCCAGGGCTGGACCGGGAAAAGGTCATGGCACTGGTGGTGAGCCTGCTGGATCACACCCTGATCCGCATTGGCAACCAGCGCTACCTGCGCGATAACCGGTCGTACGGGTTGACCACCCTGCGCAATCGCCATGTGCAGGTCAAAGGCAGCACTATCCGCTTCCAGTTCCGCGGCAAGCGCGGCGTCGAGCACAATGTCACCCTCAACGACCGGCGCTTGGCCAACCTGCTCAAACGCTGCTTGGAACTGCCTGGGCAGGCGCTGTTTCAATACCTGGATGAAGATGGCCAGCGCCATAGTGTCGGCTCCAGCGAGGTCAATCAGTTTCTGCAGCAACTGACCGGCGCCGACTTCACCGCCAAGGATTATCGCACCTGGGCCGGCAGCAGCCTGGCATTGAACCTGCTGAAGCCCTTGGCCTGGGAGCCGGAAAGTGAAGCCAAACGCCAGGTGGCCGCGATAGTCCGCCAGGTGGCCACACGCCTGGGCAATACACCGGCCGTGTGCCGGCGCTGTTACATCCACCCGGCAGTCCTGGAGCACTATGCCTTGGGGCGCCTGGCCAATTTACCGAAAAACCGTGTGCGCAAAGGCCTGGACCCGGAGGAAGTAGCCTTGCTGTTGTTTCTTCAGGCACTCGAGGAACAGGAGGACCATTGAGCTTGTCTATTCAGCCCATGATGCGAAGAAATTTCCCATTAGCCGCCAACCCCCCTATTCTTGCCAGCGAGCGCCTTGGCCGACAAACCGTTGACGGTTTGATTTGGCACCTGCAACTGAAGACACGCAACAGAATTTGTCTGTCGGGGAATTACTATCCGCCGAAAGCGTCTTTAATGAGAAGGAAGAGGGACAAGCTCCCGCCGCAGCGGCAACTAGCCCTGCGGACTTTTACATCACCAAGGAGAATTACATGCTGATACTCACCCGTAAGGTTGGCGAAAGCATCGTCATCAACGATGACATCAAAGTCACCATTCTGGGCGTCAAAGGGATGCAGGTGAGAATCGGTATCGATGCACCGAAAGATGTTCAGGTCCATCGAGAAGAGATCTTCAAACGCATCCAGGCCGGCAACCCGGCTCCGGAGAAACACGAAGACTCACACTAGCGCCACCCGAGGGGCATGGATGCGCTCGACCGCCAGCCTCAGGTGCCCATCAACTGATGCACCGTGGCGATCATCTCATCCATGTCGAACGGTTTGTCGAATATTGCGGCAAACAGGGCCGGGCATCCTTGGCTGGCCTGTGCGCCGCTCATCAGGATGACCGGCAACTCGCTTAACGCCGGGTCCTGGCGTATGGCACGTGCCAACTCCTCACCGTTGAGTAGCGGCATCATGTAGTCGGTAATCACCAGCTGCACGCGTTTTTCCTTCAATGCCTCCAGTGCTTTGCAGCCATTGCTCGCCTTTTCCACCACGAAACCTTCGTCCTCCAGGGCAAACCCGAGGATATCGGCGATCAGGTACTCGTCATCGACAATCAGGATGGTGTTCATCGGCTCGTCCGTCACCCGCTCCCCTGCGGCGTCGGCGTTCCCGAAAGCACACCGCAGGCACCTTCGAATGCCTTGCGCAAGGTAATGCCTTGCGGCCCGATCATCAGCTCGTGCAAGGCCGGGTCATGGTGGCTGTCACGCACCTTGAGGACCGACAGCATGCGCCGCAGTTGCGAGTCCAGTTCGACAAAGCGCATCAGCATAAGGTTGTCGACGATACTCGACAGGTCCGGCGCGGGGGCGCTGATTTCCGCGCCGAAAATGTCGCGCATCTCCCAGGTCAGGACCACGCTGACATCGCGCGCGCGCAACTCACCCGCCAGCGCGCGGAAAAACGCATTCAGCCGCGTCGGGTCAATAGCCAGGCGGCTGAATGCGCCAAGGCTGTCGATCACCACGCGCTTGCTGCCCTGCGCCGCTACACGCTCCAGTAGCCGCGCGCCAACCTGGTCCAGCAAGCCCTCGGTGGTCGGCTGCCAGCACAGCTGCAAGCTACCGCCCTGCTCCATCGCGGCAAAATCGTAGCCGAGCGAAGCGGCCTTGCTGCGCAGGCGTTCGGGCGTTTCGTAAAAACCGAAATGCAACCCCGGCGCCTGCGGCGTGCTGGCACCCAGAAAGGCCAGGCCCAATGACGTCTTGCCAATCCCCGAAGGCCCCATCAACAGGCTGACTGACCCGGTGGCCAAGCCACCACCAAGCATTTCATCGAAGGTGGGTACACCGCTGCTGATACGCGCCAAGGTACCGCTGCCCAACTGGCTAGGGTGGCTGAACAACGCTTCCAGGCGAGGATAGACCTGCATGCCGGACTCATCGATAAGGCATTCGTGACGCCCCGACAACGCACCACTGCCGCGGGTCTTGCGCAACTGGACGTGGCGCACGGCGCGGCTGCCCACCAGTTGCTCACCCAGTTCGATCACGCCATCGACCATGGTGTGTTCCGGGCTGCCCTCGTCCAGCCGGGCACTGGTCAGCAACAGTACGGTGCAACCGGCGAAGGCCGCATGCCCCTGCAGCTCAGAAACGAACTTCTTGGTGTCCAGCGCGGTTTCCGCGCGTACCCGGGCATTGAGCACACCGTCGACGATCAGCAGGCTGGCCTGTTGCCGGGCAATTTCCTGGCGCAGCAAGCGCACCACCGCATCCAGCCCGTCCTGCTCGAGGGTATCAAAGGCGCTGACGAACTGGATCTTGTCACCGACCAGCGCCGGGTCGAAGAAGTCCAGCGTGGACAGGTACTGGAACAAGCGTTCATGCGACTCGCTCAGCAAGGTGGCCACCAGCACCCGACCACCGCCACGCACGTGGCCGCAGGCCAGCTGATTGGCGAGGATGGTCTTACCGGCCCCCGGCGGCCCCTGGATAATGTAGGAGGCGCCAGCTATCAGGCCACCCTTGAGCAACGCGTCGAGCCCGTCGATCCCCGTTACCAGCCGCTTCAGTGCCTGTGCCATGTTGTCTACCTGTCGAGTGGGCTATCCGTCTGGTCCTGATACATTGGCAAGTACAGTCGCATGCAAGTTCCCCGGCCAGGCTCACTGTCGACACAAATGGCACCACCACTTTGCCGGGCGAAACCATAGACCTGGCTAAGCCCCAGGCCGGTACCCTTGCCGAAAGGCTTGGTGGTGAAAAACGGCTCGAAGATACGCGGCAGTATCTCTGTGGGTATGCCTGCGCCGGTGTCTTCCACCTCGAAGCGCACGAAGCTGCCCTTCAGCCCTTCAACTTCGCCGAACAGCTCGACCACATCGACAGTCAGGCTGATGCGGCCATGCCCGTCGATGGCATCACGGGCATTGAACAACAGGTTGAGCAACACCATCTGCAGTTGCCCGGCATCCACCTCGATCCGCGGCAGGTCCGGTTGCAGCAATACGTTCAAGTCAATCGAGCCTGGCAATGCATGCTCAAGCAGGCCACGCGTAGCGTTAACCAAGTCTGCCGGGGCAACGCTGGCCACATCGAGCTTGCGGTGACGGGCAAAGCTGAGCAGTTGCTGGGTCAGTTCGGTGCCACGCTGGCTGGCATCGAGGATGTGCTGCAACATGCGCTGGGTGCGTGCCGGGTCCTGGGTGGCCAGCGCCAGGCGCGCGGAGCTGATGATGATGGTCAACATGTTGTTGAAGTCGTGCGCCAGACCACCGGTCAACTGGCCGAGGGCTTCAAGCTTCTGCGCCTGGAACAGCTGGGCGCGCACTGCGTCGAGCTGCAGCGCCGACTCGCGACGGTCAGTGATATCGCGTGTGACTTTGGCCAGGCCAATGATCTGGCCATTTTCATCACGGATCACATCCAGTGCCGCCAGGGCCCAGAACTGCGAACCATCCTTGCGCACCCGCCAGCCTTCGTCCTGCGCCACACCCTGCTCCAGCGCCTGACGCAGCAGGCACTCGGGGCGGCCCTGCGCACAATCCTGTGGGGTGAAGAACAACGAAAAATGCTTGCCGATCACTTCATCCCTACGGTAACCCTTGATCCGTTGCGCGCCTGCGTTCCAAGACACCACATGGCCGGAAGGATCGAGCATGTAGATGGCATAATCCACCACCGACTGAACCAGCTGTTCATAACGATGGGCGGGCATGAGGGAAGCGTCGAGGCAGTCGGCTGAAACCATGCAAACTCCACTGGCACAGCAGGAGGGAGAAAATGAACGTAGCCTGGAGTGTCTGCCAGTAGACAGCTGAACGACTACAGGCTGTCAGCGTTCCGGCTCGGCCAGCGCCGGGCTGATGCGCCGCGGCATGGCCTCTTTCAGCAATCACAGGCTGAGCCGCATGATCATACCACCGCCGGCAGAGGCCAACACGAGCACCTGCGCGAACAACAGCCGCCAGAATAACCGTGGACGCACCACACCTTCGCCAACTCGGCCCCAAGTCATTGCGGAACACGCTTGGATCCAATCGTGGCCAACAGTGGCGTAACGACAGCAAGGTGTCAATTGCCCGTTCGATCGCCTCTTCTATCTGTTGATCATAGGTGCTGCAGTTGACTCAACTATAACAATGGGTTATAAAGCGCGCTTGATTGCGAAGCCCTTCTGCTTAGAAGCGAGCTGGTCGTTGCGACCCCTTCAAACGTGCGAGTGTGGTGGAATTGGTATACACAGCAGACTTAAAATCTGTCGGCGTGAGCCTTGCGGGTTCGAGTCCCGCCACTCGCACCAAACTTCGTTGAAAAGGCGCCCCTGCGGCGCCTTTTTGCTGCCTGACAGCAATGTCTGGCGCAGCTGCTAAAGTGGAGCTTGTCCCCGTCCACTGGAACGCCGCCATGCGCTACTCCCTGTTCGATGGTCAACGCGACATCATTATCCTGATCGCCCGCGTACTGCTGATGGTCCTCTTCGTCTTGTCTGGCTGGGCCAAGCTGACCGGCTTCGATGGCACGGTAGGCTACATGACCTCGCTCGGCGCCCCTGCCCCGATGCTGGCAGCAGGGATTGCCGTCATCATGGAGTTCGTCGTCGCAATCCTGTTGATCCTCGGTTTCTACACGCGGCCGCTGGCCTTTCTATTCGCGCTGTTCGTACTGGGCACGGCGCTGCTGGGCCACCCGTTCTGGAACATGGTCGACCCCGAGCGCAGCGCCAACATGACTCAGTTTCTGAAAAACCTCAGCATCATGGGCGGCCTGCTGTTGCTGGCGGTAAGCGGGCCCGGGCGGTTCTCAGTGGATGGTCGCTGAGTCAGTCGTCGCAGTCGTCGAACCAGGCTGGGTGATCGCGCTCTTCATCATCGAGGTCATCCAGCGTCTCCTCGTCTTCCTCCACTTCATCCTCGGCGCCTTGGGCATCTGCCTCGGGCTCCACGTCGTCGTAGAGAAATTCGTGGTCAAGCAGGTGATCGTGCTCGGGTTCGTGCAGGTCGTCTTCGTCGCGCATGCTGGCTCCTGGGATAATGGCAGGCCTGTATAGGCTGATCAGGATGCTGGGTCAATGCGTTGTCGCTTAATCCTGGGTTAACCGGCCCGGCGCAACCTGCAGGCTCTCCCTTCAAACGTCTTTCGCCCGCCTTTATGGCGGGCTTTTTTATGGCCCTGCGTACTTCGGTGCAGATGATGACACCCCCGTGACCTGACCTTCACGAAATGCCGACATCCGAATGAGCACACTGACCCTGCTCCGTACGTTCTTGCAGCCCGCCGCATCATTGCCGCGGGCTTTTCTTTGTTCCGCAAATGCCAGTCAGGCATCCGTCGGTATTTTGCGCAAGCGCCCACCATGACCATGACCTGAAGCAGTTTTGCCTGGCCAGGCAAGGTCTATGCTGTCCCAGCGATAACCCAAGCTCATATCGGATAGACACGGAGGCTCTCATGAAAGCTGCTGTCGTTGCACCAGGCCGTCGCGTGGACGTGGTAGAGAAAACCCTGCGCCCTCTCGAGCACGGCGAAGCGCTACTGAAGATGCAGTGCTGCGGTGTGTGCCACACCGACCTGCACGTGAAAAATGGCGACTTTGGTGACAAGACCGGTGTAGTACTGGGCCACGAAGGTATTGGCGTGGTTCAGGAAGTTGGCCCGGGCGTCACCTCGCTCAAGCCAGGCGACCGTGCCAGCGTTGCCTGGTTCTACCAGGGTTGCGGACATTGCGAATACTGCAACAGCGGCAACGAGACCCTGTGCCGCGACGTGAAGAATTCCGGTTACACCGTGGACGGCGGCATGGCCGAGGCCTGCATCGTCAAGGCCGACTACTCGGTTAAAGTGCCCGACGGCCTCGACTCCGCTGCCGCCAGCAGCATCACCTGCGCCGGCGTCACGACCTACAAGGCAGTGAAGATCTCCAACGTCCGCCCCGGCCAATGGGTCGCCATCTACGGTCTCGGCGGCCTGGGCAACCTGGCCCTGCAATATGCCAAGAATGTGTTCAACGCCAAAGTCATCGCCATCGACGTCAACGAAGAGCAACTGCGCTTCGCCAGCGAGATGGGCGCGGACCTGGTCGTCAACCCGCTCAACGAAGATGCCGCGAAGGTCATCCAGGCCAAAACCGGCGGTGCACATGCTGCCGTCGTTACTGCTGTGGCCAAAGGCGCGTTCAACTCGGCTGTCGATGCCTTGCGCGCTGGCGGGCGACTGGTGGCCGTCGGGCTTCCGTCGGAGTCCATGGACCTGAATATTCCCCGTCTGGTGCTTGATGGGATCGAAGTGGTGGGCTCGCTGGTAGGTACACGCCAGGACCTGCAGGAAGCCTTCCAGTTTGCCGCTGAAGGCAAAGTGGTGCCCAAGGTAACGCTGCGACCGATCGAGGATATCAACCAGATCTTTGACGAGATGCTGGAGGGCAAGATCAAAGGCCGGATGGTGATACAGTTCGAAGGCTGACAGTCCGAGCCAGGTCGTGTGGAACCACAGCAAAGCCCGTAGATGACCCTCTACGGGCTTTTTGCCTTCTCAATTGTCAAAGGAACAGACCATGACCGTAGACTGGCACGCCGGGCCGATCACCCGTACGACTCCATTGGACAAGCATTACCGCAACACGCAGAAGGTTCGTCAGTTTCTGCTCAGCGAGTGCGGCGCGGCATTCAAGTTCGACCGAGGATTCATGCTTTGGATCAAGAGTGGCACCCCATCAACCATGGGTGACGTCGCGGACGAATGGCTACGGAGGTGTGGTTGACGCTCTGTATCTGACGGCTGCAGGCAGGCCTTGGCTGCAGCCGTTGCTTTCAGCATCTTGTCCAACGATTCAACCATGCTGGAATAATCCATTTCCTGACTCCCTCGATGGTGGAATTGGCTTGAGTTCAACCCTAGACTGCGAACATTTCAATATTTGAAGAGGAAACCTGGAATTATCACTCATCCTTCATGCTGAAGACCGGCGCCCGCGAGGTGTGGTTCAAGAAAAGTGCTCAACCTGCAAGGGCGAGCCTGTGCATATGAGGAGATCGGTATGTCCATTCGAAGCTTGGCGAAGAACCTGCCGCCAGACCCTTCGCGGGAAGGCTGGGTCATCGGATGGGGGGTCCTGAGAGACCGACATCCATGGCATTTTGTCGACGTTTATGCCGACCAGAAAACGGCCATGGCAGAGGCGCAGCGCAGAGGAGACGGCTACGTGGTGGAATTCGGCTCGCACCGCTTGGGGACGCATGAATTTATCTGCGGTGTCACCTTACCTGAAGGCTGACGCTCGATCGAAAAGGGTCATGGACAGGACTTCAAGGCATTATCTGCCCGTTGGCAATAGCACTGGCTTCAAGCTTGGCGCGCTCCGCGTCCAGAAAAACATAAGCGGCCTGTAGCGTGGTGATCTTCGTTTGAATCTCGGCCATCTTGGCGGCGACCAAGACGGCGCCTTGCGCGCAATCGATCGTGTTTCCCCGCCTGGCCACAAGAATGTCCCTAATCTCAGCAAGTGAAAAGCCCCCGCCCTGGGCGCTCTGTATGAAGGCCAAGTCAGCTACGGTCTGTTCACTGTAACTGCGATAGTTGTTGGCTTGTCGGTGTGGCTCGATAAGCCCGAGCTGTTCGTAATAGCGCAATGCATGGCGGCTGAGCCCACTCCGGCGCTCCAACTCTCCAATATTCACGTTAAAAACCCTTGACTGTAGAGCAGGCTCTACACCTTAGCCTGCGCCCATTATCCAAACAAGGGTTCAAACATGAGTGTGGAATGCTTTGTCACCGGCGGCAGCGGCTTTGTGGGGCAACATTTGCTGGCCGCTCTTACTGCGCAAGGGCACAAGACCTGGGTGCTGATGCGCAGCCCCGGTAACATCGAACGCCTCAAGGAGCAGGTAGGCCAACTGGGGGGTAACCCGGAGTATCTCCATGCCGTTGAAGGCGATATCAGCCAGGAGGGGCTTGGCCTCAGCGAAGCAGACAAAGAACGCGTCACTTCGGCCGCTGTATTTTTCCATCTCGCGGCGGCATTTTCCTGGGGGCTGACACCGGAGCGCGCCCGCACAGTCAATGTCCAAGGTGCTCTGAGCGTGGCCAGGCTTGCGGCCAGCCAGCGCATCCGATTGCTCATGGTAGGCGGCTTCATGCTGCAAAACCTCAACCACCTTGCCCGTATCGGGGTTGATATTCAGTGCCCTGAAAACACAAACTGGCCCGCGGTCTACGCCCGTGTAGGCGGCTACGAAGGCAGCAAACTCGAGTCCCATTTTGCAGTCATCCGCTATATGCAAGACGCGGATGCGGATTACACGATTGTTCACCCTGCTACGGTGTGCGGCCACAGCGAGAACGGGCATATCCTGGACGGACAACCGCTTGCCGAACTCATTCGCAATCTGGCACAAGGCCGGTTCAAAGCTGTTCCCGGTTCCGCCAGTCACTGGTTGCCATTGGTCAGCGTCGATTATCTGGTGAACATGATAACTTGCGTGGCGTTCGACCCCGCCATGGCCAACCGGCAAGTGCTGGCGCTGTATGAGCGAACACCAAACTTGCAGGGAATGCTTGTGCAGATCGCAGACACGCTAAAGGTCAAGGCACCCCGCCGCCATGTACCCATAGGGTTGCTCAGGTCGATATTGACAATTCCGGGACTGGCGACCCGCTTGGCGATCAGCGCCGAGTCATTGAACTTTATTCAGACACAGCGCTTCGACATGGGAAACAGCAGGCAATTGGAGCGCAAGTACGCGTTTACCCATCCCGACATGACGCAGGCCTTGGAAAACACGGTGCGCTATGTCAGCGACTACTTGATGAAAAAGTCCAAAAGAGAAGGCGCTGGCCAGCGAGGATAACGGGCCAGGCCGATGAAGCCTCCCTGCCGGATTGCTGGAAGTCTGGAGACGCAGAGGTTTCATGCACGGTGTCTTCGCTGATGACAATAGGTCGCCGCTTGACCTCCGGCGCTGCGCGCCTGGCCGCTATTTCGAGGCAGCCATAAAGCCTGCAGCAGGCGCACCTTCAGTGGCGACCCGTCGGGCCCGGCCAACGCCCCACGCCAGTGCCCTGGTCATCGACTCGCCAGGGCGAGAATCGAAGGCCTCTTCAAGGATAGCCATGCCACCAGGGGCATACACCCCGATGAACATCTGCGTTTTGCCTGTCCGCGACAGCCGCGTCTGAACGTCAATGTATGTCCCATCGTCGAGTGTCTCGTCGTGAGTTCGGTGATGAAGCGTCGGGTCAGCCCAGGCCCAGAAAACATCACCGCGTATTCTCATGAGACGCTCCTACGACTTTAGTTGTAGTCAGGTGGTTTATTGCCACCATAGCGAACGTGCAGTTTTACGCAAATTCGTCTGACTCATCTGTGAGCTGAATCGGACAATCGGCTATTCAGCAGCCCCGCCAGAGACTCAGCGCTTGTCGTGAAGCTCCGGCGGCCATGCGAAGAGATCAGTTAACCATTCGCCGCTCCCGGCCAGCCGGCTTGATGCAAGGCTTTGAGCAGCGTCTCACAATCCAGTCCCGGTACTGCATGGCCGTTGCCTTCGGCGGTGTCAGCGGCTAGTAAGGCGTTGATGATGGCTTCTTCCACCGCTTCGGTGGCGGCAAGAAACAACTCGCTGATATGGTCGTTGTTGACCATGCTAAGGTTGTCGGTGGTCGGCGCGCGCTTACTTTCGTAAGCTGCCGGCGGCACATGATTACCGGTGGAGAAGGCGATGAAAATGTCACCGCTGTGGTCTTCGTTACCACCACCGGTGCGGGCGAGACCGATGCTGGCGCGTTGTGCCAGGCGCGTACATTGGTGTGGCAGCAACGGCGCATCGGTGGCCAGGCAAACGACTATCGAACCCATGCCCGGGTGCGGCAGCGAAGCCTTAAGGAACGGGGAGTCAGCCTGTTCCATGTAGCGTCCCACCGGATAGCCGTCGACGCGCAGTTCGTTACGGATGCCGTGGTTCGCCTGGACAATGGCGCCAACAGTCCAACTGCCCTGAGTGCTACTCAGGCGCCGCGATGCAGTGCCGATACCGCCCTTGAATTCGTGGCAGATCATGCCGCTGCCACCACCGACCGCGCCCTCGATAACTGGCCCAATTACAGCATTACTCAGGGCTTCGGCCACATGCTCGTGCTTCACATGAAAACCGTTGATGTCGTTGAGCAGCCCGTCATAGGTCTCCAGCACCACCGGCATGTTCCAGTAGATACGGCCGTCATCCGGTTGTTGTTCACGGTCCAGCACAATCAGTGCATCGCGCACCACACCCAGGCTGTGGGTGTTGGTGAAGGCGATGGGACTGGTCAAAAGACCCGCTTCGCGAATCCACTCCAGACCGGTTGCGTCGCCGTTGCCGTTCAACACATGGACGCCGGCAAAGCACGGTTGCTGGCTGGTGGAACCGACACGCGGCTCGATGATTGTTACCCCAGTCAGGATGTCGCGGCCGTTGGCGGTGCGTCCTCGCACATTGCTGTGACCGACCCGAACGCCCGGCACATCGGTGATGGCGTTGAGGGGACCGGGTTGCAGTTGGCCGAACTGAATATTCAGGTCACGGGCACGTGGCTTCATCGTGTCTTTCATGATCTCTCGCTCTTGTTTTGGTTTGTTTCATGACTGGGGTTTGGTCAATCATCAGCAGAACCGGGTCTGCCAATTAATTGCCGGTCTTGACTGTGTTCCACGCACGGGTCCGAATGCGCTCCAGCTTCAGCGGCAGTGGCTCCAGGGGGAAAAGCGTGGACAGCACATCCTTGGACGGATATACCCCAGGATTGTCGCGGATCTTCTTCTCTACAAGCGCAGTGGCATCCTTGTTCGCGTTCGGATAGCTCAGGTAGTTGGATGACTCAGCAATGACATCGGGGCGCAACATGTAGTTGATGAAGGCCAACCCTTGCTCCGGGTTCGGCGCATCGTTGAGCTGCACCATACTTTCCACCCACACCGGGGCACCTTCGCGTGGAATGCTGTAGACAAGGTTTCGATGGTTGCCAGCCAACTCGGAGGCTTTCTGCGCGTCGGAGACACCGCCCGCCCAGCCCAGCACGACGCAGACGTTGCCATTGGCGAGATCAGAGATGAACTTGGAAGAATCGAAGTAGGCAATATGGGGGCGCAGCTTCAGCAGCAGTTCCTGAGCTTTTTTGTAATCGTCCGGGTTATGGCTGTTGTATGGCAGTCCAAGGTAGTGCAGTGCGATGGGAATAACCTCGCCAGGCGCGTCCAGCATGGCCACACCGCATTGACGGAGTTTGGCTAGATTTTCTTCCTTGAAAATCAAGTCCCAGGAATTGACTGGCGCATCGGGGCCGAGTAGTGACTTAACCTTGTCCGCGTCATAGCCGATGCCAGTGGTCCCCCACAAATAAGGGGCCGCGTAGCTGTTTCCGGGATCATTGCTCTGCAACTTGGCGAGGACGTCGGGATCGAGATGGGACCAGTTGGGTAACTTGGAGCGATCCAGTCTTTTCAGCACGCCGGCTTTGATCAGGTTCGGTAGCAGGTCGGCACTGGCAACCACAACGTCATAACCACTGCGGCCAGCCATCAGTTTGCTTTGCATGACCTCACTGTTGTCGAACACGTCGTACACCGCGCTGACGCCTGCTTCTTTCTGGAAGTCTTTCACCGTGTTCGGGGCAATGTAGTCATACCAGTTGTAGATATGGACACTTGGCTTTTGAGCGTCACCGGCCTCGGCGCAAACCACGCCAAAACTGAACAGAGAGACCAGCGCGAATTGCATGTAACGAATCCGTTTCATGGGGATGCTCCGGAGCGTTAGCGCTGAGTCCAGAGACACGAGCACTGCTCCTGCTAGTTTGTGAATTACTGTTGTGGCAGGGTCGAAACAGGCGTTAAGACGGAACAATCGTTGTGTTGCAGTTGCGCCCCACAACTGATTCAGGGGATCAGGAGTTCACGTCGACTATCATCATGCTCACTCTGCTCGCCGGTCAGGAACAAGCGGCGGTCACTGAGGTAGTCATATTCGTGGCGGGCGGTGCGCAGCAGGCCGAGATCTAATTCCACCACCTGCCGACACTCTGCGCGGCCCGCTTCGAACAGCGTGCGCCCGAAGGGATCGATAGCGGCGCTGCCGCCGGCAAAAACGAGCCCTTCGTCGCCGTCGCCCACCCGATTGACCATCACCGCGAATGCCTGGTTTTCCTGAGCGCGAGCCATGATTGCAGTGCGGTGGACAGGGCCGTAAGGATCCATGTTACCGTTAGTGACCAATATGAGCTCGGCGCCGAGTTGGCCGAGCGCCCGAGCACTTTCCGGAAACTCAATGTCGTAGCAAATCAGGATACCGACACGGATGCCCTTCCACAGTGCGGTGACATAGCGGTCTCCTTGTTGGAACAATCCGCGCTCCGACGGCCAAAGGTGAGTTTTGCGATAACTCAATGCGATCCCTTGCGGGGTGACCAGCAAGGAGGTGTTGTAAACGGTGCCGGAGTCGTTCTCAGCCAGACCAATCACCGCTGAGACGTTTCGTTCGTGTACGGCGCGTTGCACGGCCTGCACACTCGGCCCGTTAACGGGCTCGGCGATTTCGGCGAGCTGTTGGGCGCTGGCAAATCCCATCAGCTGGGTCTCTGGGAAAATCAGCAGATCGGTATCCACGGCGCAGGTAGCGATGGCCTGCAATGTACGTTCCAGGTTATAAGCGGTATCGCCATCGCGACCGGAGAGTTGTACAAGTTCAATCTTCATCGGTGATCCTTTCACGTGTATGTTGGCTCAATCGCCAAACTGAACAGCACCCGCCAGGGCTGAAACGAAGTATGGAGAGCCATAAAACGGAAAGTAATTACTTCGATGGGGTAACCCCGTATGGGTAGAAACGGGAGCATTACACTGCAAGACATGGCCTGGCACCAGGCCATCGGCAGACTAATCGAGGCACTTGACCGCCCTAATTTCTGGCTGGCTCTGGTGCGTCAACTGGATAGATACATTCCGGTAGACAGTTGGGTCGTACTGATATTCAGCAATGGTCGCCCGCAGGTGCTCGCAGAATGCCCAGGCAAGGATGGCGGGCCAGATCCGCTTTTTCAGGACTACCTCAAAGGCCTGTATCTGCTCGACCCCTTTTATCTCGCCAACCGGGAAGCACCGCAGAGCGGTTTGTTTTGGCTAGCCGACGTGGCGCCGGAGTGCTTCGAGCAAACCGACTATTACCAACGCTACTTCCGCCTCAATGTCGTTGCCGACGAAGCACATATCAACGTCCAGCTCGACACGGAGCGCACCCTCAGCCTCTCGCTGGGAAGTGAGTGTCTCTTCAGTGCAGAGCAGACCGCCCTACTCACTCTCATCCAGTCCTGGGTTGCCGCCCTGATGCGTCAGCGCATGGCATTCGAGCGGGAAGCGCTGGAGCAGAACACGTCGTCGGCACCCAGCTGGCAGAGCTGGCTGGACTCTACTGACCAGCAGTTGGATACGCCGCTTTCCGCCCGTGAACTGGAAGTTGGCCGGCTTATGCTTAGCGGCTGCTCGAACAAGGAGATCGCGCGCAAGCTGGCGATTTCCGCAGAGACTGTGAAGGTCCATCGCAAGCACATGTACAGCAAACTCGGCATTAAATCTCAGTCCGAGCTGTTCTCATTATTTTTGAACGCACAGAACTGAACTCGTTTTCTCATGATGGCTTCAAGTTCTAAGACAATCGGCCTCGTTGCGCTCCACAGGCCCGGCGGCGCAACTCAATGTTGGCCAGGCGCCGGGCCTGGTAAGGGCCGCTGACGTAGGAGAACGACAGGGTTTCTGCCGCCTCACCACGCTCAGCAATCACCCAATCACTGATCGAAACCTCGGGGTAAGACCGGTAAGCGACTGAGGATCGTCCTGGAAATGAAAGGAGTGAGGAACAACCTAAGCCTGCTGCTCGATAAGGTCACGCGACACACCAGCCAGCACCTTTCGCCGTTCTTCATCCAGTTCCGCGATATCCGACCGAAGGCCGCATCAGAGATCAACGACCTTAGCGAGGCAAGCGTACTGCCGGGCCACTCGAAAGAGGGAATTACTGAGCATGATTACCGGCGCGTCGGACCTATCGCAAAGCCCTCGAAAGGCTGAAGTTTCAGAACTCCACCCCGAAAGTTTCGGAACTCGTGGCTTTTTTCGACCCTCAAAGAAAAACCCCGCAGACGTTAATCTGCGGGGCTTTCGAATGGTGGAGGCCGAGGTCGGAATCGAACCGGCGTAGACGGATTTGCAATCCGGAGCATAACCACTTTGCTACTCGGCCTCAAAGGTCGGATCTAGCTGCTTGCGCTTTGCTATCTCCTTGAAACGCTGAACCTTTTTCAAAGTTTGCTGCGTTTCGATGGGCGCCATTATGTCTTCATTCTTTTAACCTTGCAACCCCCTGAACGAAAAAAAATTTCAACGGGTTCAAGGTGTTAGCGCAGGCGGCTGAGTTTACTCCACAAGCCCACCACCGTGTTCTCCACGGTACCGCTGGCGGCCATGCCAATCCGCTCCTGCAGGCTCTTGCGTTCGGCATAGTGCAGGTGGAACAGGTTGGCGTTGCGCGCGCGGTCGCTCAGGTACTCGTCACTGGTCTGCAACTCGTCCACCAGCTTGCGGTTCAAGGCGGCCACGCCCAGCCAGACTTCGCCAGTGGCCACTTCATCGATGTGCAACTGCGGACGATAGCGGGATACGAAATCCTTGAACAACTGGTGAGTGATGTCCAGGTCTTCCTGGAACTTCTCCCGGCCCTTCTCGGTGTTTTCGCCAAAGACGGTCAGGGTGCGCTTGTATTCGCCAGCAGTCAGCACTTCGAAGTCGATGTCGTGCTTTTTCAGCAGGCGGTTGACGTTGGGCAACTGCGCCACCACGCCAATAGACCCCAGTACGGCAAATGGGGCACTGACGATCTTCTCGCCGATGCAGGCCATCATGTACCCACCGCTGGCAGCCACCTTGTCAATACACACGGTCAACGGGATGCCCGCCTGGCGAATACGCGCCAGTTGCGACGCAGCCAAGCCGTAACTGTGCACCAGGCCACCGCCGCTTTCCAGGCGCAGTACCACTTCGTCACGCGCGGTGGCGAGCGTCAGCAGCGCGGTGATTTCGTTGCGCAGGCTTTCGGTGGCTGAGGCTTTGATGTCGCCATCGAAGTCCAGTACGAATACCCGGCTCTTGTCCTCGGCCTTGCCCTTCTTCTGCTGTTTTTCCGCCTTGGCCTGCTGCTTGCGCAGGGCCTTGAGCTGAGCCTTGTCGAGCAAGCCGGACTCCAGGCGCTCACGCAGGTCCTTGTAAAAATCGTTCAGCCGGGTGACCTGTAATTGCCCGCCCGATTTGCGCCGACCTTTGCCACGCAGCCCGGCGATCGCCGACAGCACCACCAATATGGCGATGACCAGGGTGGCGGTTTTGGCGAGAAAGCTTGCGTATTCGGCAAGAAACTCCACGTTGACTCCTTAAATACCTGCGCCACTACGGCGCGTCACTGTTGCAAGCATACCGTTGCGTCTGTGGTGCTGCCAGCGGGTGTAAACGCTGGCAACACCTTTCAAACAACCTTTTCAAACGCTTGTATGTTTTTTCGTTGACAGCCCGTGAGCCGCATCCTAACCTCGCAGCAACCTCCAACAGGCCGGAACCTTTCGTGGGCAATCTCTACCTGATTCGACATGGCCAAGCTTCCTTCGGTGCCGATGACTACGACGTCCTCTCGCCCGTGGGCGTGCGCCAGAGCCAGGCCCTGGGTGAGCACCTGGCCCAGTTGGGCGTGCGGCTGGACCGCTGCGTGGCTGGCGACCTGCGCCGCCAGCAGGATACCGCACGGCTGGCGCTGCAGGCGCTGCACGCCAACGGCTGCCCGGTGCCGGCGGTTGAGACCGACGCCGCATTCAATGAGTTCGATGCCGACGGTGTTATCCGCGCCCTGTTGCCCGACTTGCTGCCCGAAGAGCCCGATGCCCTGCATGTGCTGCGCAATGCTGCGCAGCACCGCAGCGAGTTTCAGCGTCTGTTCGCGTTGATGGTGCAACGCTGGCACGATGGCGAGCATGCCGATAATGGCCTGGAAACCTGGCGTTCGTTTACATCCCGCGTACAAGGTGGGCTGCAACGCGTGCTGGATACCGCCGGCAGCGGCGATCATGTTGCTATCTTCACCTCGGGTGGCACCATTGCCGCCCTGCTCCACCTGGTTACCGGTATTACCCCCAGCCAGGCGTTCGCGCTGAACTGGCAGATCATCAACACGTCGCTCAGCCAGCTGAAGTTTCGCGGCCGCGACGTGGCACTGGCCTCCTTCAACAGCCAGGCCCATGTGCAGCTGTTGAGGGCGCCGGAGCTTGTCACTTACCGATAAGCCCGGCTTGTTGTGTCCCTGCGGGGACGTGTAAATCACTCTATAAGGAATGCGCCATGACCTCCGTAGCTGATGCCGTCAAAAAGATGCAAGAGAAATTCAACCCATCCGCTGCCGCCGGCCTGGACCTGGTGTTCGGCTTCAACATCACCGACGAAGACAAGCACTACGCGCTGATCGTCAAGGACGGCACCTGCGACCTGCAGGAAGGCGAAAACCCGGATGCCAACTGCACCCTGGTGATGGACGCCGAAACCCTGAAGGGTATCGTCAGCGGCGAAACCGACGGCATGCAGGCCTTCATGGGCGGCAAGCTGCGGGTTGAGGGCGACATGATGCTGTCGATGAAACTCAGCGAGCTGTTCCCGTCCTGAAGGCTGGGACTACCGGATGATCGAAAAACCGAAGCCTGACGGCTTCGGTTTTTTTTGCCCTGCATTCGGTGCAGTGATCCACCAGCAACACCCTCACCTATTTGGCACATGGGACGATTGTTCCAATCCTGACGGACCATTAAATTACCCAATAGTACTTGCTATCGAGAATAAGGAAGACGCATGACGCTCACCGACCAGTCCACCCAGGTACGCCCCGGCGAAGAACTCGACGCGGCCGTCATCGACCCTTACTTCAAAGCCAATATCCCCGGCCTGCACGGCCTGCACGGCCTGCCGAGCATCAGCCAGTTTCCTGGCGGCGCCTCCAACCTCACCTACCTGGTCAGCTACCCGGGCCGCGACTTCGTGCTGCGCCGCCCCCCCTTCGGTCAAAAGGCCAAGTCGGCCCACGACATGGGCCGCGAGTTCCGCATCCTCAACCAGCTCAACAGCGGCTTCCCCTACTGCCCCAAGGCCTACGCACACTGCACCGACACCGGCCTGATCGGCGGCGAGTTCTATGTGATGGAACGGGTCAAGGGCATCATCCTGCGCTCGGACATCCCGGCCGAACTGAACCTGGACGCCAGCCGGACCGAAGCCCTGTGCAAAAGCTTCATCGACCGCCTGGTCGAGCTGCACCAGGTGGACTACACCGCCTGCGGCCTGGCCGACCTGGGCAAGCCGGAGGGCTACGTGCAGCGCCAGATCGAGGGCTGGACCAGCCGTTATGAAAAAGCCCTGACACCGGATGCGCCACGCTGGGAAACGGTAACCGCCTGGCTGCACGAAAAAATGCCCGCCGACCACCCGCGCCCTAGCATCGTGCACAACGACTACCGGTTCGACAACGTCATCCTGGACGCGGACAACCCCATGCGCATCATCGGTGTGCTGGACTGGGAAATGGCCACCCTGGGCGACCCACTCATGGACCTGGGCAACTGCCTGGCCTACTGGATCGAAGCCGGCGACCCGGCGCCAGTGCAGTTGATGCGCCGCCAGCCGAGCAACGCGCCGGGCATGCTCAGCCGTCGCCAGTTCGTCGATTACTACGCCGAGCGCGCCGGCATCCGCCTGGACAACTTCGATTACTACTATTGCTATGGCCTGTTCCGCCTGGCAGGCATCGTTCAGCAGATCTACTACCGCTACTACCATGGCCAGACCCAGGACAAGCGCTTCGCCCAGTTCATTCACATGAACCGCTTGCTGGAACAAATGACCTTGCAGGTCATTTCCAAGTCCAGCCTCTGAGCACAGCCCACGACGACGGATAACAAGGAAAACAGCATGTCCAAGACCCACCTGTTCGACCTCGACGGCAAGATTGCCTTTGTTTCCGGCGCCAGCCGAGGCATCGGCGAGGCCATCGCCCACTTGCTCGCGCAGCAAGGGGCCCATGTGATCGTTTCCAGCCGCAAGCTTGACGGGTGCCAGCAGGTAGCCGACGCCATCATTGCCGCCGGCGGCAAGGCCACGGCTGTGGCCTGCCACATTGGTGAGCTGGAACAGATTCAGCAGGTGTTCGCTGGCATTCGCGAACAGTTCGGGCGACTGGACGTGCTGGTCAACAACGCCGCCACCAACCCGCAATTCTGCAATGTGCTGGACACCGACCCAGGGGCGTTCCAGAAGACCGTGGACGTGAACATCCGTGGTTACTTCTTCATTTCAGTGGAGGCTGGCAAGCTGATGCGCGAGAACGGCGGCGGCAGCATCATCAACGTGGCGTCGATCAACGGTGTTTCACCTGGGCTGTTCCAAGGCATCTATTCGGTGACCAAGGCGGCGGTCATCAACATGACCAAGGTGTTCGCCAAAGAGTGCGCACCCTTTGGTATTCGCTGCAACGCGCTACTGCCGGGGCTGACCGACACCAAGTTCGCTTCGGCACTGGTGAAGAACGAAGCCATCCTCAACGCCGCCTTGCAACAGATCCCGCTCAAGCGCGTGGCCGACCCCAAGGAAATGGCGGGCGCGGTGCTGTACCTGGCCAGCGATGCCTCCAGCTACACCACCGGCACCACGCTCAATGTCGACGGTGGCTTCCTGTCCTGATCAGGCTTTGACGGCGACCAAGGTGTAACTCAGGGGCAGGCGTGCAGGCTGCTCGCGCAGGCGATATTCGCCGTCTTCGCCCTTGACCATCTGCCCCGGCAGCGCCTCCCAGGGGATGCTCTGGTGCTCGACCAGCGCTGTCAGCTGCAGGCCGTGAGCCAGCAAGGCGGTGATCACTTCACCCAGGCCGTGGTTCCACTCGTGGGTTTCGGTGTGGGTCAGGCGTTGATCGGTTTCGACGTAGGTCTGGTCGGTGTGCCACACCGTCGGCGCTTCGTGCTCGAAATACGGATATTCGAGCTGCAGGCGGTCCTGATGATCTTCGTTGACAGCCATCAGCATCGGGTGCCCGTCGCGCAGGAACAGCCGCCCGCCCGGTTTCAGCAGTGCTGCGACGGTGCGTGCCCATGGCTCGATGCGGGGCAACCAGCAGAGCGCGCCAATACCGGTGTAGACCAGGTCGAACGTACCCGCCGGCAGTACCTTGTCGGCGGCATAGACGTCAGACTCGACATACTGGATGGGCAGCGCGCATCGCTCGGCCAATGCCCGTGCCTCGGCCAGCGAAGCCTTGGAATAATCCAGCCCGCAAACCTTGGCGCCAAGGCGCGCCAGCGACAGGGTGTCGGTGCCGATGTGGCACTGCAAGTGGACCGTATCAAGCCCGTCGATGTCACCGAGCAATGGCAGGTCGAAGCGTACGGTTTCGGACAAGTGCCCGTGTTGCTGGACCAGGCGCTCGACCTCGTAGTCCTTCGAAGCGGCGTGCAACGGGGCACGCTCATCCCAGCTTATACGGTTGAGTTGCAGTGAACGGTCCATGGTGTCGTCCTTGCGTGGAAGCACCTTATGCTAGCCGTCACCCCGCGCCCTGCGACACAACTGACTTGATAAAAATTGTAAAGCCCGCGCGCCTCTGCTGTGGCAACAACTGCCTTGCTCAGTACCCTGAATGCACGGGCCCTTACAGGAGCGGCGATTGCGCCAGCCGTTACAGGCAGGTTGCAGCAGCCGCTCGGCGCTGCAGGGCCACGCCGTCGTTCTGCTTCGCGTAGTAATCCACACGCGTCCCGCCCGACTGCGGGTAAACGTCCACGAACGCTTCGGCCTCACGGGTAAACACGGTGAAACCGCCCTGCTTGCGCGGTTCCAGGTAGCCGCTGGCGTCATCACCGAACACCTTCTCTTCCTGCCAGCTGAACTGGATGCACTGGGCAACCAGCTCTGGCGCCTTGTGCGAGTCGAGCTGCGCAGTCGGCTTGCCGCCACGCGCCGTTTCCATGGTCGCAGAAGCACAACCGGCCAGCATCAGCACCGCAGCCAACGGCAGAATCGCACGCATGTTCCATCCTCGGGGTCGCAAAAAAGAAGGCGACTCTAGCACTGGCAGGCATCCCGAGTGAATTGCCGCGCACTTGCCGCTGTCGCAGATAAAACATGCCATCACGAGGAACGCATCATGAAACTGCACTACCTGCTACTCGCCGCCCTGCCTTGCCTGCCCCTGAGCGTCAGCGCCGCCCCCTCGAGCGAAGAAAGCATCACCGCCCCCGAAACCCACAACCGTGAACTGAACGTCGGCGACAAGGCCCCGGACCAGTACAAACGCGATGACCAGGCCGTCAAGGACTGGAAAGCCAAAGGCCTGCCCGACCCGGAAAAGGAAAGCCACTGGGTGCGCATGGGCAAGCATTACGTGCTGGTGCAGATCACCAATGGCGTGGTGCTGGCGATTCAACCGGCATCCTGATTCGACACGCCCCGGCCAAGGCGCCCCATTGCACAGCACTTCGCCGCCGGCCAAGCATGGCCAGAACGTGTTGATACGCTTGGAACGATCAATGCCGGTCAGCGCCACCGCCCGTTCTTTCAGACGGACGCCTTGGCGCTGATCACTTGAAGCACAATTTTTTTGCCCGCCCAGGAAACCAAATCGATCGGCCCCAGTCTTAAAAGGTGCCCCGTAAACCTATGCGGATCAAGGACCTATATCGTGCTCACGCGTCTTGCAAGCCTTTCTCTGGTTGCTGTTGTTCTGCTGACCACAGGTTGCCATAGCCATCGCTACCATGATGACGACGGCTGGCGTGACCGCGACCGTGACCATCGCCACCACCACCGCCATGACCGCGACGACGATGACGATCGGCAATACCGCGGTGACCGCTACTACCGCTGAAGCGTCCTTTCAGCCCTGACCTGCCGCCCGTTGCGCGGCAACTTATCCTGATGATTCCTTTGAGGTTCGTATCATGCGTCTGACTCTGCCTTCCCTTGCCCTAGGCCTGCTGCTGTGCCAGGGCGCTTTCGCCGGTGACGGTACTGCCGCCATTGGCGGTGGCCTGGGGGGTGTCCTGGGCAACGTTGTTGGTCAACAGCTCGGCGGCAAGACCGGCGCAGCCATCGGTGCCGGCGTTGGCGGCGCAGCCGGCAGCGCTGTCGGTGCGCGCAAAGGCAACCGTACCGAAGCCGCCATCGGCGGTGGCCTGGGCTCGGCCGGCGGCTCGCTGCTGGGCGGCGCAGTAGGCGGCAAGACCGGTTCGACCGTGGGTGCCGGCCTGGGCGGCGCGGCCGGTGGTGCCCTCGGCAACCATCTGGGCGACGACAACCGCGGCAGCAAGAAGCACCACCGCCACCGTCACTGACCCCGTGACCGGAGGGCCGCATAGCGGCCCTTTTTGTTGCAGCACATCAACACCCCCTTCACGACAAGCTGGCACACTGACTGCTACTGTCTATCGTGCCCCGTGTGAAGGAACACCCCCTCCCCATGAACCATGAGTTGCTCTGGGTCCTCGGCCTGCTGGCCATCGTGATTACCCTGTTCGTCATCAACCGCCCACGCATGGACGTGGTCGCGCTGCTGGTGATTCTCGCCCTGCCACTACTCGGCATCCTTACCGTGGAACAGGCCCTGGCCGGGTTCAGCGACCCCAACGTGGTGCTGATCGCCGCCCTGTTCGTGATTGGTGAAGGCTTGGTGCGTACCGGCATTGCCTATCGCATCGGCGAATGGATGAGCGAGCGGGCCGGCAATAGCGAGGCGCGCCTGCTGGTACTGCTGATGGTGGCGGTGGCCGGGCTGGGATCGATAATGAGCTCCACCGGCGTGGTGGCCATTTTTATCCCGGTGGTGCTGAGCATCGCTGCGCGCCTGCAGCTCTCACCCAGCCGCCTGATGATGCCACTGGCTTTTGCCGGCCTCATCAGTGGCATGCTCAGCCTGGTCGCCACACCGCCCAACGTGGTGGTGCACAGCGAGCTGGTACGCCATGGCGAAGCAGGGTTCAGCTTCTTCAGCTTTACCCCGTTTGGCCTGGTGGTGCTGGTGCTGGGCATCGGGTACATGCTGCTGACCCGCCACTGGCTCAACGGTGAAGTGCGCAAGGACGGCCGGGTGGAAAGCCGCCGCACCTTGCTGGACCTGGTCCTGGACTACAAGCTCAACGGCCGTGAACGACGCCTGCGCATCCGCCCTCAGTCGCCGCTGATCGGCCACAACCTTGGCGAGCTGAAACTGCGCACCAGACACGGCGCCAACGTGATCGGTATCGAGCGCCAACACAAGTTCACCACGCGCGTGATCGCGGCCGACTCGGGCACCGTACTGCATCAGGGCGACGTGCTGCTGCTCGACCTGTTCGCCAAGCATGACGACCTGCGCAGCCTGTGCCAAACCATGCACCTGGAGCCGCTGCACTTCAAGGCCGCCTACTTCATCGACCAGTCCCAGGATTTGGGAATGGCTGAGGTCTCGCTGCCACCCGGCTCGCAGTTGATCGGCAAGAGCATCCTCGAACTGGCGTTTCGCACCCGCTATGGCCTTAACGTGGTCGGCCTGCGCCGCGATCAGGCCGCTATCGAAGAGCAACTGGTGGAAGAAAAGCTGCGCCTTGGCGACACCCTGCTGGTGGTCGGCCCGTGGAAGGCGGTACGCCAGTTGCAGAGCAAGCCCAAAGACTTCCTGGTCCTGAGCCTGCCCGCCGAGATCGACCTGGTCGCACCAGCCCGCACCCGCGCACCGCAAGCGTTGCTTAGCCTGGCGGTAATGGTCGGGCTAATGGTCAGCGGCGCCGTACCCAATGTCATGGCAGCGCTGATCGGCTGCCTGCTGATGGGCGCAGGCCGTTGCATCGACATGAACAGTGCCTACCGCGCCATCCACTGGCAAAGCCTGGTGCTGATCGTGGGCATGCTGCCCTTCGCCCAGGCGCTGCAGAAAACCGGCGGCATCGACCTGGCGGTGGGTGGGCTGGTGAACGTGCTGGGGGATGCCGGCCCCAGCGCCATTCTTGCCTGCCTGTTCGCCGTCACCGCAGTGATCGGGCTGTTCATCTCCAACACCGCCACCGCCGTTCTGATGGCACCGGTGGCTGTCAGCACTGCAGTGCAGCTGGGCATGTCGCCCTACCCGTTCGCCATGACCGTCGCGCTGGCCGCGTCGGCGGCATTCATGACGCCGGTGTCATCGCCGGTCAACACGCTGGTGCTTGGGCCGGGGCAATACCGCTTTGCTGACTTCGTCAAGATTGGCGTGCCGTTCACCGTGCTGGTGATGCTGGTTACCGTCGTGATGGTGCCGTGGTTCTTCGGGTTGTGAGGAAAGCGGCCAGGAATAGAGGCAATTTGACATTATCGCAGCCAATCGCGGCAGATTGACATCAACCACCCTGACCCAACACACTGCGGGTAATTGTCCCAGGTGCTCTATCGCGTTGTCCTGGATTTCGTTTCCGCTTGCCGGTCGAGTTCATGGTTTTTCCAGCCCAATCGCGCGTGTTGCCTTATGTCGTTGTACTTGGCGTGACCTTCGCCCTCACCCTGGGCGGCATCCTGGCACGCCCGATCGAATCGCTGTCGCTATTCTGGCCAGTGAATGCGGTACTGGCCGGCGTACTCCTGCGCTACCCCCGTCAAGCCACGTTTACGGGCTTTTGCCTGGTGTGGCTGGCCATGGTGGGGGCCGACCTGCTGTGTGGCAGCGCCTGGGGGCCGGCTCTGTGGTTCAACCTGTGCAATCTTGGCGTGGTGGTCACCCTATGGCAGCTGATGTCGCGCTTGCCTCGCATGCACCGGCGCATGCGCAGCCCGCGTGGCGTGCTTAGCGTGTTCGCTGCCTGCGCCGCCGCTGCCATGGTGGCGGCCAGCATGGCAGCGGTAATGGCCGCACCGTGGTTCGAACAGTCGTTGCGCGCCACCTGGCTAGCCTGGTTCAGCGAACAGTTCTCGACCGGTGTGCTGGTACTGCCGGTGCTGCTTACAGCGCCCTCGGTGCGGGCCTTGGTGCGCGGCGGCGCGCAACCCATCCGCCTGGCGCCGTTGCTGGTGCTGCTGGCCTCGCTGGCATTCAGCATCGCCTTTGGTGGCCCTGGGGCCATTGCCTTCCCGATTGCCGCGTTACTGTGGTGTGCCTGGACCTACTCACCGTTCCTGGTTTCATTGCTGACGCTCACGGCCGGCAGTACGCTGATTGTGGCCGTGGCGCAAAACCTCATGCATTTCAGCGTGCCACAGAGCGAACCTGGGGTTACCACGCTGATGTCGGCGCGCCTGGGCATCGCCATGCTGGTGCTCGGGCCGCTGGTGGTGGCCTGCGTCAGCCAGGCCAACCGTAGCCTCATGGCCCGCCTGGCGCACCAGGCCACCGTCGATCACCTCACCGGTGTGCTCACCCGCAGCGCCTTCACACGCCGCGCCAACGCGCTGCTGGAGAGCCGCCAACAGCACGCCCAGGCGCTGCCGCTGACCCTGATGATGCTGGACATCGACCACTTCAAGTCAATCAACGATGCCCACGGCCATGCAGTCGGTGACCAGGTGCTGCGCCAATTCGCCAGCACCCTCCAGGACCAGCTGCACAACGATGAGCTGATCGCACGCCTGGGTGGCGAAGAATTCGTTGTCATCCTGCCCGGACTTGCGCCAGAGCGGGCCAACTTCATCGCCGAACGCCTGCGCCGCGCCATCCAAGACCTGCACGTGGTACAGGCCGACCAGCGTCTGCAGATTACCGTGAGTATCGGTGTGGCAGGCTGCGACGCGGACATGCCGGCCCCCAGCCTCGACGAACTGCTGGCGAGTGCCGACCAGGCGCTGTACCGGGCCAAGGCCCGGGGCCGCAACCGCGTCGAACAGGCCGAAGTACAGCGCCTGGTGATCTGAACTAGCCGGCCAGCAGGTCCCACGACAGCTTGGCGATCAGCACACACAACAGCACCAGGAACAGCCCGCGGACAAACCCGGCACCCTTGCGTACCGCCAGCCAGGTACCGGTCAGCGCGCCGAGAATGTTGCACGCCGCCATGGGCAAGGCTATGGCGTACAGCACGTTGCCCGTCGGCACGAAGAACACCAGTGCCGCCAGGTTGGTGGCAATGTTCACCACCTTGGCCGAAGCCGAGGCGTGCAGGAAGTCCAGGGCGAAGAAGCGGATGAACAGGAAGATCAGGAAGCTACCGGTACCCGGGCCGAACAGGCCATCGTAGAAGCCGATAGCGCCGCCGATCAGCACTGCCAGGCACTGCTCCTTGCGGCCGACCTGGGCAGGTGTGTGCAAGGTGCCGAAGTCCTTCTTGCAGAAAGTGTAGACAGCCATCAGCACGATCAGCACCAGCACCGCCGGGCGCATCACGCTGGGGGGTACCAGCGACACCGTGGCGGCCCCCGCGAACGACATGACAAAGGCACTGAGTGCCGCCGGTACGATCAACCCCCAATCCAGCGTCACTTTACGGATGAACGAGCGGGCCGCGAAGGCCGTGCCGCACACGGACGCCAATTTGTTGCTGCCGAGCAATGCGGCCGGTTGCGCGGAGGGCAATACGTTGAACAAGGCCGGGATCTGGATCAGCCCGCCGCCACCCACCGCAGCGTCGATCAACCCAGCGGCGAAGGCGAACACAGAAAGCACAGCAATATCCATCATGACGCGGTTCCAGGCAGTGAAGACGCCTGCAAGGCTAATCAAAGTGGCACACTTGTGTTGAAATGCCATATTGCGATAAATGCAACGAGGAGCAGGCAATGGCACTGGACATGCTGCGGGAAATCCAAGCGTTCGTCAGCGTGGCACACAAGCGCAGCTTCATTGCTGCCGCCCGCGCCCTGGGGCGTTCACCCAGCGCAGTTACACGCGCGGTGCAAACCCTGGAAGACAATGCGGGAAGCAAACTGCTCAACCGCAACGCCAACGCCGTCACCCTGACCGAGGCCGGCGAGCGCTTGCTGCCGCATGCCGAACGCTTGCTGGATGTGCAACGCGATGCAGCCGACGAATTGGCCGCGCTCAGCGGCAGCGCCCAAGGCTGGATTCGCTTTGCCGCGCCGCAACTGCTGGGAGAGCATGTGCTACCGCAAGTGCTTGCCGAGTTTTCCCGCCGCCACCCTCAGGTGACCCTGGACGTGCAGTACAGCGACGAAGCCCTTGACCCGCTGCAAGGTAAATTCGATTTCGTGGTGCGCGGTGCCTTCCCGCAATCGAGCGAGCTTATCGGCTACCCGCTTTGGCCCTACCAGCGCCACCTGTATGCCAGCCCGGCATATCTGGCCCTGGCTGGCACACCGCAACACCCGGAAGACCTAGAGGGACACACCTTGATCCTGCATACCGCGCCACGCATCCTCAAGGCCTGGCACTTTTGCCACGATGACCAGATCACCAGCCTGCGCCCCAGGCCCAGGCTTCGCTTGGGCTCAGGAGGCGCGGTATACCACAGCACCCTGGCTGGCGCCGGCATCGCCCGCCTTGCCGCCTGGGTCGGCGAAGCACAGGTCAAGGCCGGCCGCCTGGTGCGGGTGTGTCCGCAGTACCGCCTGACGTCCAGCAGCGGCCAGGACCCACAGATGCACGCTGTGTACCCTGCCGGCGAGTTGCCGACGCGGGTACGTGACTTGCTGGCAGCCATACGCCGAGCCGGCCCGCTCCACTGAAACAGGCCATAAAACAACTGTTCAATTTCTGCTCAATTTAACAGAGCCCGCCGCGGGTCTGGCTTGCAGCACTTTATCCACAGACCTACCCACGTTTTTTGTGGACAGATTTCCCAGCGTAAAGAACGACTTATCGCACAAGCAGACACGCCGAATTGGCCAATTTGACCAGCTCGATCCACGCCTGCGTACCGCGCGTATCGACGCCAAGGCCAAACTCCACCGAATGCGCGGCGGCGGGAGCTAAACGAGGCTTCTGCACTTGAGAATGACTTGCACCTACTGCTGATCCAGCAGTGCAATCAAAGAGATTACCGGCCATTTGCCGATGGATTGGGCCCGTCGCTTGAAGTGGACGGGCCGCGCAGGGGAAAAAGCAGTGAACTCAGCTTGGCGGAATGGTGCCAAGAATACCAATCAGAATGGTCAGCAGCAGAAAACCACCCAGGAACAGCGCCAGCTTGCCCATTGGAACCTCTACAGTTGTGATGCGGGAATGGGCACATTGTCGAGCTTGGGCTGATACGGTTACAGATTCAGGTTTATGGAAAAAAAGCGGATCAGATGTGATGCGCAGATGCCGCTGGGGTGAATTGAGCCGCAGTGGTTGACGCTGAGCACCTGTCGCTCGCGGGCCGGGAATTGATACATGAAGTTTCTAAACACGCCTGCAGTACCTGCGTTAAGTGCGCTGCCCCTCGAAAGCGCCTGAACCCAGCCAATACGGTAGATTGAGCTTGTTTGGGAGGACACGATCTGAAACACGGCTTGTAGGATTGTTTACCGCACGCTGTAGGAAAGGGCGTTGCAATGAGTCTTGCCTGTATGAAACATCAGTTTCTCCGGCAAATTCGAGCTGCTACGGTCCATTTTTCCTACAACGGTACGGAAGCCTACAGCGTGAGAAAAGCATGGACTCGTTCAAAACCTCTGCACTGAAGTTGCAGAAAAATCTGCTTAACCTACGCGTTGAGCGTGAGCGCTTAAGAGGTGAAGGCAAGGACAAGGAAGCGGATCAACTCACTGGGCCGATCGCTCGGCTTGAGGAGGCCCTTCGGCAACTGCCAGATAACCTGAAGCCCGACACCTTGCAGTGACCTGCAAGGGCAATTGTCATGCTCCACAGCTCAAACCTACCCATCACCGTGCAGGAGCAGCCTTGCGCTGCGAAGAGGGCGGTCAGGCAAACGACTGCCTTAGGCCGTGATTGCTTCTTCGCAGCACAGGGTTGCTTCGGGAACCGAGCTGGCGCCGGGCCATCTACCCCCTCAGAACACCTTGATCGTGTAACTCAGAATCAAGCGGTTCTCATCGATATCTGTCCGGTAGTTGGAGCGCGCCATCACGTTGCGCACCCGTATCCCAAGCCCGGCCAACGGCCCGCTTTGCACCACGTAGGCCAGGTCCAGGTCACGCTCGCGGTCACGCCCTTCAAAGCCCAGCCCTGTTTCCACGTCTCGCCCCTTTACATAACGCAGGGTCGACGTCAGCCCCGGAAGCCCCAACGCGACAAAATTGTAATCATGGCGCACCTGCCACGAGCGTTCACCCGGTGCCGAGAACTCATAGGTCGGCAGCGTATTACCCATCGGGTTGGTGTTGGCGCCTACCTGGATAAAGCCGTCATCCCCGCCGATCTGCTGATAGCCCACATAGAAGGTATGCCCGCCGGTCTTGGCCGAGAACAGGCTGAACAGCGCATGGTTATCGTAGTCGCCAGCCACCTTGCTCCCGTCCTCGCGGGCATCGAAGTAACCGGCATTGACCCCCAGCGTCCAGCCCCCGATCGGCTCGGCATGCTTGAAGCTGTAGAAGCGCTGCTGGTAGATATCCTCCAACTGCGCCTGCCAGACACCGACGCTGGTACGGTTGTCGTTGAAGGCATAGTCGGCACCCACGTAGTTGAACCGGTCGCTGGTAAAGCGCGCCAGCCGCGCCGGGTTGATCGGGTCGTTGACCAGCGCGTACATCTTCTGGCTGTTGGACGAGTCGCGCAGGCTGGTGGAGCGGAACTGGCCGGCGCTCAGGGTCAACCCGGCGAACTCGCGCGACTCCAGCATCGTGCCCTGGTAAGTCGGCGGCAGCAGGCGCAAATCGCTGAACAGCAGCACCGGCAGGTTGGGCATCAACTCGCCCACCTTCAGCTCGGTTTGCGACACCTTGAACTTGATCGCCGCACCCAGGCGGCTGTATTCGTCCGCCGACTTGCCGCTGTCCAGGCTGGGCAGCAACCCGGACCGGGCATGTTCCGGGCTGCTGTCGAGCTTGAAACCCAGCAGGCCGGTAACATCCACACCCACGCCAACGGTGCCCTGGGTATAACCGGAGCTGGCATTGAGGATAAACCCCTGCGCCCATTCCTGGGTACGCGACTGGGTGCTGGCACCCTTGATATCGGCATAGTCGCGGCTGAAGAAGTAATTGCGCGCCTGCAGCGTGGCGCGGGCACCTTCGATGAAACCGGCCTCTTCTGCCGTGGCCTCTGCACACAAAGCGGCGGCAATACAACCGCCGGCCAGGCGTGCAGACGAAGAAAAACGCGGCGCAGTGAAACCTTGCATAAGGGCTACTCCTGGATTTGGGCAACAGCAACCCGGCGCGGCGGCACTGCATGGCCACCGGCGTGCGGGTTGCATCGAGAGAGGTCGGCAGGCGGGCCCCCGGCCCGCCTGCCCTGCCGTTGCGTGAAGCGCTGGGCCGCTAGCGGTTGACCAGCTTGGCCGGCAAGGCGATGACCAGGAAGCAGCTGAGGATCAGGCAGCCGGCAAACACCCACAGCGCAGCGTGCGAGGTGCCGGTGAGGTCGGTGACCACGCCCATCAGTGAGTTGCTCACCAGGCCGGCGATGTTGGCTACCGAACAGGCCAGGGCAAAGCCGGTGGCGGCTGCGGTGCCTTTGAGGAAGGTCGCCGGCAGGCTGAAGAACACCGGCACCGCGCCGATGATCGCCGCCGAGGCAATGGCGAACAGCACCACGGTCATCACCAGGTTCTGGCTGAACAAGGTGCTGCTGGCCATGGCGATTGCACCAATGATGAACGGCACGATGATGTGCCAGCGGCGCTCGCGGTGGCGGTCGGAGCTGGCCCCGATCATGAGCATGCCAGCCAGCGCGGCCAGGCTTGGAATGGCCGTGAGCAGGCCGATATGGAAGGTGTCGCTGACGCCCGCATCGCGGATGAAGGTCGGCATCCAGAAGCCCATCGCATAGGCGCTGAGCAGGATCGAAAAGTCGATACCACCGAGCATCCACACCTTAAGGTTGAAGAAGCCATCGCGGAAGCTGTGTTTGCTGTCCTTGCCCTCGGCATCGTCGGCGGCCAGGTCTGCCGCCAGTTGTGCCTTGTCGTCAGCCGACAGCCACTTAGCCTGCTGAAAATGGTTAGGCAATGCCCAGAACGTGAGGATGCCGAGCAAAACGCTGGGGATCGCCTCCAGCAGGAACAGCCACTGCCACCCATGCAAACCTTGAACCTGGTCGAAATGCCCCATGATCCAGCCAGAAATCGGCCCGCCAATCACGCTCGACAACGGCAGCCCGATCATGAACAGGGCAATGATGCGCCCGCGGCGATAGGTGGGGTACCACATGGTCAGGTAGTACAACACGCCTGGCAGGAAGCCGGCCTCGGCCGCACCCAGCAGAAAACGCAGGATATAGAACTGGGTGGTGCTGGTGACGAACATGGTGCAGGCCGACAGCAGGCCCCAGGTGATCATGATGCGGGCGATCCACAGCTTGGCGCCAACGCGCTGCAGGATCAGGTTGCTCGGTACTTCGAAGATGATGTAGCCGACGAAGAACAGCCCGGCACCCAGGCCATAGGCCGCTGTGCTGAACTGCAGGTCTTCGAGCATCTGCAGCTTCGCGAAGCCGACATTGATGCGGTCCAGATAAGCTGCGAGGTAGCAGAAACACAAGAAGGGGATGAGCCTCCAGGTGATCTTGCTGTACAGCGCTTTCGTGCCATGGTCGATGTCACTGTGGACCGTGGTTGCATTCGCAATTGGCATTTCCTGTCTCCTGGCGGGCGACTTTGTGGTTGTTTTAAGGCCAGCAGTTTTCGACGCGCCGGGCACGCCGCGCATTCTACGCGGCGGGCCTGGACAGCGCCTGAAGACCCCGAGTGCTCCTGCGGGGCGACCACCCGGACAGCAGGCGGTCATGGACGGGCTTCCCGCACCGGTCCTTGATTGTTATTGGATAGGCGCTGCCCGGCGTTCAGCCGGCCAGGTGCCTGAGTTGCTGCATGGCATCCTGCCGGGTGACGACATCGCCGTACTTGCTGTCGATGTCGAACAGGTTGGCTTCGTGCGGGTCGCTGTGGCGGTCACCGACACACTCGCGCACCACGATGGTTCGAAACCCGTGCTGCATGGCATCCACCGCACTGGCGCGGATGCAGCCGCTGGTCGAGCAGCCAGCCAGCACCACGGTATCTACCCCCTGTGCATGCAGCAGCGGGGCCAGGCTGGTGGCGAAGAAAGCGCTGGCGTACTGCTTGCTCAGCACCACCTCCCCTGCCTGTGGCGCAACGGCCTCGCAAAAGGCTGCCAGCGGGTTGCCTTCGACCATGTCCTTCATCACCGGCGCCTTGCGCACCCACACGCCGCCGTCAGCAAAATGCGGCGGCTGGTAACGGATGTTGGTATGCACCACCAAGGTACCGCAGTCGCGGGCCAGCGCCAGCAGGCCGGCGGCCTGCTCGACCGCTGCGACCACGCCCGGGGCGTACAGCGGTGCGCCCGGGGTGGTGTAGCCCTGCATGAAGTCGATCATCAGCAGGGCCGGCTTGCGGCCAAAGCCGATGCGCTGGCCCCACACACCCTGGTAGTTGTCACGGGCGCTTTGTGCGTCGCTCATGTCCGTCTCCCGATTTCAGTAGGCGCCCGACAGCAAGGCACCGGCGCCCGGCACGATCGGCTCCAGGTCCAGCGCCTTGAGCATGGCGTAGGTGGTAGCGATTGCAGCGGTGACCACCGGCTTGCCGGTTTGCGCCTCGACCTTGGCCACTGCCGGCAGCGATTGCATCTGCACGCACGCCGACAGCACCACCACATCGACGCCTTCAAGGTCCATGCCGGCGACGATGCCCGGCAGGTTGGCCGGGTCGTGACGGGCCACGGCGAGGTTGTCGGGGATTTCCAGCGCGCGCCAGTCCTGCACCTCGAAGCCTTCCTCGCGGATGTAGTTCACCACCAGCTCGGTCAGCGGCTTCATGTACGGTGCGACGATGGCAATGCGCTTGGCCTTCATCACATGCAAGGCCTCGACCAGCGCCCCGGCGCTGGTGATCACCGGTGCCAGCGCATCATTGTCGGCGGTGGCCTGCTGCAGGCGCTTTTCAGATTGGCGGTGATAGCCCAGCCCCATGGCCATGATCGCCACAAGGCAGGCATAGCCCAGCACATCGACCTTGGCGTCAGACAGCTCCACTGCGCAGCGGTCGGACTCGGCGTCCATCGCGGCCAGTTCTTCCTTCTTCACCTGCTTCATGCGCATGCGGCTGGAATGGAAGGTGAACCGCTCGGGGCGGATCGCCTGGCGTGCGTTGAGCATCGCCGGAATTTCGGTTTCCATGGTGGTGTTCGAACTCGGCACGATCTGGCCGATGCGGTATAGCTGGGTCATGTCTCGTGCTCCGTCAGACGAGGGGGTGGTCGAGGAAGTCGCCAAAGGCGGCGAAGAAACCGTCCAGGTCATCCCAGGGAATCATGTGGCCGGCGTTGTCCACGTACGCGACCTGAATATCCGGCTTTAGCTCGCGCATTTCAGCAATGTCACGGGGCTCGATCACTCCCCCCCGCCCAGCCACCATCAGCAATGCCGGCTGGCGCACTGCGGGCAGGTACTGGTGGATATCGACCTCGTGGAAATCGTCGAAGGCCCGCACGATCGCCGGCTCGTAGCAGGTGTGCAGCCACTCGGCACGCAGGGCCACCTGCTCGTCGCTCCAGGTGGCACAGAAGGCGCGCATGTCATCGCCGCTCATGCCAACCGTGGCTTGGCGGATCGAATCAACGTACCACGGCAACTTGCTCGGGTAGGCGCGGCGGCCCGGACCGGACACCGGTGGGTCGACCAGCACCAGCCGCTGCAGTCCCGGTGCCCCTTGGGCGGCAGCGCGGATGGCAAAACGCGCCCCCATCGAGTGCCCGACCAGATGGTAGCCATCCAGGCCCAGCGCGGCGGCAAAGGCGGGAATATCCGCAGCACAAGCGTCGGTGCCGTAGTCCAGTTCGGGGCCGCTTGAAGACAAGCCGCGCCCGCGCACATCCAGCACATAGGTGTCGAAATACTGCCCAAGGCGCTCGGCAACAAAGCCCCAGGTGATCGCTGGGCTGGTGATGCCCGGCACCAGGATCAGCGCATGGCCCTTGCCGCCATAGCGCAGGTAATGCTGGCGGATGCCATTCGCGCTCACGTTACCGCCAGCGACGAAGGTGCTCATGCCGCCTCCCCGCTTTCAAGCTGCTGCCCATAGAGGTCGTAGCCGTAAACCCAGGCTGGGTCTTCCTGGGTGTAGAGCCAGGTGTTGGCGTTGGATACCGATTGCACCTGCGATGCCCGCTCTTTACGGTTGGCCTCGTAGAGGGCGAACGCCGTGCGGTGGTCGGACAACCCGGTCTCCTGCAGGCAGCGGGTCAGCATGGCCGCGTCCTCGATGGCCATGCACGCGCCCTGGGCCATGTGCGGTTTCATCGGGTGGCAGGCGTCGCCCAGCAGCACCAGGCGGCCACGGCTCCACAACGGCAACGGGTTGCGGTTGCGCAGCGGCCACTTGGTAATCGATTCGGTAGCGTCGATCAGCTTCTGTACGGTGGGGTGGTAGCCTTCGAAGGCTGCGCGCATTTCTTCCTGGCTGCTGTCGACGAACGCACCCTGGAAGTCCCAGGCTTCATGTGGCACGCCGGTGACGAAGTAATACTCGTCGCGCTTGCCGGTGGTGTAGTAGACCATCATGTGGCGGTCTTCGGACCACCATTTGACGCAGGGCTCGAACACATCGGCATGCGGTGCCAGGTTCACCCCGCGAATCAGTGCACGGTGCGCGACCCAGCCGCTGTAGATCGGCGCTTCAGCCCCCAGCAACGCTTCACGGATCTTCGAATGGATGCCGTCGGCCCCAATGACGATGTCGGCCACGGTGTGGGTGCCATCGGCAAAGTCCAGGCGTACCCGATCACCTTCGTCGACGATCTTTTCCAGGCGCTTGCCGAAGTGCACGGTGCCCGGCTGGATGGCCTCGATCTGCAGGGCGTGCAGGTCGCCACGGTGGATGGTGATGTAAGCGGCGCCGTATTCGCGGCGGGCAAACTCGCCCAGCGGAATGCGCGACAGGTAATCACCGGTATTGCCGTCGCGGCTGAACCAGAAGTCCGGGTGCGAGCCCATCAGCTCCAGCTTCTGCTCCAGCCCCATGCGGCGGAAGATTTTCATCACGTTAGGGCCGATATGAATGCCCGCGCCCAGGCGGGTGAACGCCGGAGCCTGTTCGAATACCTCGACATCGAACCCGGCCTGTTGCAGCAACGTGGCGGCGGCTGCCCCACCCAGACCTGCACCGACGATTGCGATTTTCTGCCTACCCCGCATGGGTATGTCTCCTCTTGTTCTGATAGGTGGCCAGCGGTTCAACCGCCTGACGATTTAGAGCGTATACGCTACAAATAACCTTTGAAAAGAGCCCGCTGAAAATATTTTTCAAACAGCTGATCGAAACAACACTCGGCTGATTGTTACCGTAAATACTGGGTGATGTGTGGATATGTAACGTTTGAACAGATAACTTGCGCTCGCTGGCAGGATGCGTTTTCATCTGCAAAAGTAGGGTGTACACACTATTATTTTGCACCGAGATGAAGCACCAGGCACTGCCATGGTGCGCCCCTGTCAACGCCACCCAGGAGAACCCCGATGCCGGTGAGCAATGCACAACTGACCCAGATGTTCGAGCACGTACTGAAGCTGTCTCGCGTGGACGAAACGCAGAGCGTGGCCGTGCTCAAGAGCCACTACTCCGACCCGCGCACGGTCAACGCCGCCATGGAGGCCGCCCAGCGTTTGAAGGCCAAGGTGTATGCGGTAGAGCTGCCGGCGTTCAACCACCCGACCGCCATGGGCAACGACATGACGGCCTACTGCGGCGACACCGCGCTGACCGGCAACCTGGCGGCGCAGCGGGCGCTGGAAGCCGCCGACCTGGTCGTCGACACCATGATGCTGCTGCACTCACCCGAGCAGGAGCAGATTCTCAAGACCGGCACGCGCATCCTGCTGGCCGTGGAACCACCCGAGGTACTGGCGCGCATGCTGCCGACCGAAGACGACAAACGTCGGGTGCTGGCTGCCGAAACCCTGTTGAAACAGGCGCGCAGCCTGCATGTGCGGTCCAAGGCCGGTAGCGACTTCCACGCCCCGCTCGGCCAGTACCCGGCCGTGACTGAGTACGGCTATGCCGACGAACCGGGGCGCTGGGACCACTGGCCCAGCGGCTTTCTGTTCACCTGGCCGAACGAGGACAGCGCCGAGGGCACGCTGGTGCTGGACGTGGGCGACATCATCCTGCCGTTCAAGAACTATTGCCGCGAGCGCATCACCCTGGAAATCGAAAAAGGCTTCATCACCGGCATACATGGCGGCTTCGAGGCCGAGTACCTGCGTGACTACATGAAGTACTTCAACGACCCCGAGGTATACGGCATCTCGCACATAGGCTGGGGCCTGCAGCCGCGCGCGCAATGGACGGCCATGGGCCTGCACGACCGCAACGACGGCATGTGCATGGATGCCCGTGCGTTCTACGGCAACTTCCTGTTCTCCACTGGCCCCAACACCGAGGTCGGCGGCAAGCGCAAGACCCCGTGCCACCTGGACATCCCGCTGCGCAACTGCGATATCTACCTGGATGACAAGGCGGTCGTGCTGGCCGGCGACGTGGTTGCACCAGAGGAGTCGCGAGCGCGATAGGGGTTATACTGGCCGGGCGCTCCGCTATTGGCGGCCGGCCAGCCTCTTTCCACCCAGCCCAAGCCATCCTATGTCGAAAAAAACCACCCCCAGCAGCGCCCCGCTCGACAACACCCCCTACGACGTTACCGAACAGGTCGGGCACTTGCTGCGCAAGGCCTACCAGCGGCACACGGCGATTTTCCAGCAACAGGCTTGCGACCCGCAGCTTACCTCGATCCAGTTCGTCACGCTGTGCGCCCTGCGCGACCACGGCCCCAGCTCCCAGGCTGAGCTGATCAAGGCCACCGCGGTGGACCAGGCAACCATCCGCGGCATCGTCGAGCGCCTGAAGGCCCGTGAGCTGGTGCAGCTTTCGCCAGACCCAGGCGACCGGCGCAAGGTCATCGTCGAACTCACCGAAAGCGGCGCGGCATTGCTCGATGCAATGATCCCCTGCGCCCGGCAGATCAGCGAACTGAGCATGGGCAGCTTGAATGCCGGCGAACGTGTAGCCATTTTGTACTTGCTGCGCAAGATGATCGACAGCGACGAAAACGCGGGCTGAAATTTGTTGTGACTGCCGCGGTGGCCGTCACAGATACGCGGCCTGAGAGATCGAGCGGATCGGGAGCAAGCTCGCTCACATTGGACACGCATCGGTAGTTGGACACAGGCCGCCGTAGGAGCGGGTTCACCCGCGAATGGGCCGGTCCTGCTAGCCAATCTCCACCCGCCGATCACCGTTACCGCCGCCACCGTATTCGCGGGTAAACCCGCTCCTACACACACATCGGGGTTCGGCACAGGCCGTCGTAGGAGCGGGTTCACCCGCGAATGGGCCGGGCCTGCTGGCCAATTTACACTTGCCGTTCACCGTTGCCGTCGCCACCGTATTCGCGGGTAAACCCGCTCCTACACACGCATCGGGGGTTCGGCACAGGCCGTCGTAGGCGCGGGTTTACCCGCGAATGGGCCGGGCCTGCTGGCCAATTTACACTTGCCGTTCACCGTTGCCGCCGCCACCGTATTCGCGGGTAAACCCGTTCCTACACACGCATCGATGGTTGGGCACAGGCCGTCGTAGGCGCGGGTTTACCCGCGAATGGGCCGGGTCTGCTGGCCAATTTACACTTGCCGTTCACCGTTGCCGTCGCCACCGTATTCGCGGGTAAACCCGCTCCTACACACGCATCGGGGGTTCGGCACAGGCCGTCGTAGGAGCGGGTTTACCCGCGAAAGGGCCGGGCCTGCTGGCCAATCTCCACCCGCCGATCACCGTTGCCGCCGCTACCGTATTCGCGGGTAAACCCGCTCCTACACACACGCATCGGGGGTTCGGCACAGCGCGATGCGCCGCGCGGGCGGCGCTCGATTTCCCGGGCGCCGACAATCTTCCTCCCTGCCCCCACCACAGCGCTCTGCAAATTCATCCCTGGCCTGCTTCTTGCTCACTCATTTCATGTAGTGAGTACTTACCGAAACGCTCGCGTCATTTGAGTCCTTTGGTAGCGCAAGCAACCTCCAGAGATGAGCCAATAATGCAAACAACCATCTCCCTGCAGGTCAACGGCCAGCCCGTCGAAGTCAGCGCCATGCCTGACACCCCGCTGCTGCTGATCCTGCGCAACGACCTGTGCCTGAACGGCCCCAAGTACGGCTGCGGCCTGGGCGAATGTGGGGCGTGTACGGTGATCATCGATGGCGTGGCCGCCCGCTCCTGCGTCATCCCCTTGGCCGGCGCCGCCGGCCGCGATATCACCACCCTCGAAGGGCTGGGCAGCAAGGCCGCGCCGCACCCGGTGCAACAGGCGTTCATCGATGAGCAAGCGGCCCAGTGTGGTTACTGCATGAACGGCATGATCATGACTGCCAAGGCCCTGCTCGATCGCATTCCCGAGCCCAGCGACGAACAGATTCGCAATGAGCTGTCCGGCAACCTGTGCCGCTGTGGCACCCACGTCGAAATCCTGCGCGCCGTGCGCCGCGCTGCCGAGACCCGGAGAAAGCCATGAACCACTCACAACAGGTGCCCAGCCGCGACCAAATGCTGGCCAAGACCGGCGTGTTGCTGATCGTCGACCAGATCACCCCACCCTCAGGCCCTGTGGCCAAGGGCGTGACACCTGCAGTCAAGGAACGTGAGCTGGCGCTGTTCATCGCGGTCAGCGACGACGGCATGGTCTACGCCTTCAATGGCCATGTCGACCTGGGCACTGGCATCCGCACCTCGCTGGCGCAAATCGTCGCCGAAGAGCTGGACCTGCGCATGGACCAGGTGCACATGGTGCTGGGCGACACCGAGCGGGCACCCAACCAGGGCGCGACCATTGCCAGCGCCACCCTGCAGATTTCCGCCGTGCCCTTGCGCAAGGCTGCGGCCACCGCGCGGCGCTACCTTTTGCAACAGGCTGCACAACGGCTCGGCTGCGAGGTCCAGGCCCTGCGCATTGAAGAAGGCACTGTGGTCGACGGCAACGGCAACACCCTGAGCTTCGCCGAACTGGTGCAAGGTGATAACCAGTCACTGCGCATCGCCGACGATGCCCCACTGAAAGCCCTCGAGGACTACCGCCTGGTCGGGCGCAGCGCCGCACGGGTAGACATCCCTGGCAAGGCCACCGGCGAGCTGACCTATGTGCACGACATGCGCCTGCCCGACATGCTTCACGGTCGGGTCATCCGCCCGCCCTATGCCGGCCATGACAGCGGCGACTTTGTCGGCAACAGCCTGCTGGCGGTGGATGAATCCTCCATCGCCCATCTACCCGGCGTGGTCGCCGTGGTGGTCATCCGCGACTTCGTCGGCGTGGTGGCAGAGCGCGAAGAGCAAGCCATCCGTGCAGCCCATGAGCTGAAAATCAGCTGGAAGCCATTCACAGGCAAGCTGCCCGACCTTAGCGATGTCGCCCAGGCCATCCGCGACAACCCGCGCGTGCAGCGCACCGTGCTGGACCAGGGCGATGTCGACGGCGGCATCGCCAATGCCAGCCAGCGCCTGAGCCGCAGTTACCTGTGGCCGTACCAGCTGCACGCATCGATTGGCCCATCATGTGCGCTGGCCGACTTCACCGCAGGGCAGATCCGCGTGTGGTCAGGTACGCAGAACCCGCACCTGCTGCGCGCAGACCTGGCCTGGCTGCTGGCGTGCGACGAAGCACGCATCGAGATCATCCGCATGGAAGCAGCCGGCTGTTATGGCCGCAACTGCGCCGATGACGTGTGCGCCGACGCGGTGCTGCTGTCGCGTGCGGTGCAGCGCCCGGTGCGGGTGCAGCTGACCCGCGAACAGGAACACGTTTGGGAGCCCAAGGGCACCGCGCAGTTGATGGAAATCGACGGTGGCCTGAACGCCGATGGCAGCGTGGCTGCCTATGACTTCCAGACCAGCTACCCGTCCAATGGCGCGCCCACCCTGGCCCTGCTGCTGACTGGTGCCGTGGAACCGGTGCCGGCGCTGTTCGAGATGGGCGATCGCACGTCGATCCCGCCTTACGATTACGAACACATGCGCGTCACCATCAATGACATGACGCCACTGGTGCGTGCTTCATGGATGCGAGGTGTGTCGGCCATGCCCAACAGCTTCGCCCACGAGTCGTACATTGATGAGCTGGCCTTCGCCGCTGGCGTCGACCCGGTCGAATATCGCCTCAAGCACCTGTCCGACCCGCGCGCCATCGACCTGGTCAAAGCCACCGCTGAACGCGCGCAATGGCAGCCACATACCCGGCCCATGCAGACACAGGCCGAAGGTGATGTGCTGCGCGGCCGGGGTTTTGCCTATGCGCGCTATATCCACAGTAAATTCCCCGGCTTCGGCGCGGCCTGGGCAGCCTGGGTGGCTGATGTCGCAGTGGACCGGCGCACAGGCGAAGTCGCCGTCACCCGCGTGGTGATCGGCCACGATGCCGGCATGATGGTCAACCCCGAGGGCGTGCGTCACCAGATCCACGGCAACGTCATCCAGTCCACCAGCCGGGCGCTCAAGGAGCAGGTCAGCTTCGAAGAGTCGACGGTGGCGAGCAAGGAATGGGGCGGCTACCCGATCCTGACCTTCCCCGAGGTGCCAGCTATCGACGTAATGATGCTGCCGCGCCAGCACGAGCCGCCAATGGGCAGTGGCGAGTCAGCCTCGGTACCCAGCGCAGCGGCCATCGCCAATGCCATTTTCGACGCCACCGGCATTCGTTTTCGCGAGCTGCCGATCACTGCCGAACGCGTGCGCGCTGCGCTCGGTGGCGAAGGCCAAGGGCCAGATGCCCCCGCGCCAGCGCAGCCGTCAACCAAGCGTTCGAAGTGGTGGTTCGGCTCGCTGGCCGGAGTGTTCGGCGCCGCATTGGGCATGCTTGCCACCGCCTTGCCCTGGCGCGCCGAAATCGCCCCGGTAACGCCACCTGGTGTCGGCAGCTGGAGCGCCGCCATGCTCGAGCGCGGGCGCCAGGTGGCGGCGGCCGGCGACTGCGCCGTGTGCCATACGGTCGGCGGCGGCAAGGTCAATGCCGGGGGGCTGGCAATGGATACGCCTTTTGGCACGTTGTACAGCACCAATATTACCCCCGACCCAGAAACCGGTATCGGCCGCTGGTCCTTCGCTGCCTTCGAGCGGGCCATGCGCGAAGGTATCAGCCGCGATGGCCGGCACCTGTACCCGGCGTTTCCCTACACCTCGTTTCGCAACATCAACGACGCCGACCTGCAAGCGCTGTATGCCTACCTGATGTCGCAACCCCCGGTACGCCAGGAAGCGCCCGCCAACCAGATGCGCTTCCCGTTCAACCAGCGGGCGCTGATGGCCGGCTGGAATGCGCTGTTTCTGCAACGCGGCGAATACCAGCCCGACCCGCAGCGCAGCGCACAGTGGAACCGCGGTGCCTACCTGGTCGACGGCCTGGGCCACTGCACGGCCTGCCATTCGCCGCGCAACCTGATGGGCGCAGAAAAAGGCGGTAGCAGCTACCTTGCCGGCGGCATGGTCGATGGCTGGGAGGCCCCGGCCTTGAATGCCCTGGGCAAGTCATCGACGCCGTGGAGCGAAGACGAGTTGTTCAACTACCTCAGCACTGGCTTCTCCGAAAAACATGGCGTGGCGGCCGGCCCCATGGGCCCGGTGGTCAGTGAGCTTGCCACCCTGCCAAAAAGCGACGTGCGCGCTATCGCCCACTACCTCAGCTCCCTGGATGGCGAGCCGCAGGCACTGGCCGCCAATGCCGCGCCTCAGGTGGACTCGCCAGTGTCGCTGAGCAACGGCGAGCGGGTATTCAAAGGTGCATGCCTGGCCTGCCACAGTGATGGGCTGGGGCCGAAGCTGTTTGGCGTCAGCCCGTCGATGGCGGTCAACAGCAACGTCCATAGTGACCTGCCGGACAACCTGCTGCGCGTGGTGCTGCACGGCATTCCGACCCCGGCAACCCGCGACCTGGGCTACATGCCCGGTTTCAAGGACAGCCTGTCGGACCGCCAGGTAGCCGACCTCGCGGCCTACCTGCGCCATCGTTTTGCCGCCGACAAACCGGCCTGGCAAGGGCTGGCGTCCAAGGCTGCGCAGGTACGCGCCAACCCTGGCAGCCACTGAGGCTCAGCGGCGCAAGCCGCGCAGCGCAAGGTCACTGATGAAGGCCAGCCAATCGGCCTTGGCCTGCTTGTCCGCCAGGTCCACGGCCAGGAACGAGCTGAGCGTATGGCGGTTGGAGTTATAGAAATAGCAGAGCGAGGCAATCATCAGGTAGGCGTGGGTAATGCAGATATCGTCGCGGAACAGGCCCTTTACTTGTCCGGCCTCGATGATCGGCCGCAGCACGCCGACCGCCTCGCCGGACAGCGCCCTGAGGTTTTGCGACTTGCGCGCGTGCAAGCCCTGGTGAAGGTTTTCGGTGGCGAGGATGGTGACGAATTCGGGGTGGCGCACATAATAGTCCCAGATGAATGCCACCAGTTCGCGCAGGGCCTGCTCAGGGTCGGCGAGGTCGAGGCGCAGCTTCGCTTCGGCCTGGTTGAAGCTGGCATAGATGTGCTCCAGCACACTGATGAACAGCTTTTCCTTGCTGCCGAAGTAGTAATAGATCATCCGGTCGTTGGACTTGGCCAGCGTGGAGATCTGCTCGATGCGCCCGCCAGTGAAGCCTTCCTTGCTGAAGACCTTCACTGCGGCCTTGAGAATATTGTCCCGGGTGCGGTCGGCCTGCTGGGCGCGAACACCGGTTTTGCGAATTTGCATGTCGGTCCCTGTGGGGCTGGCCAGATAGCCAACACTGCCACAGACCTTGAGCCATTGCGCGGCTTTTTCGGCTGGGCTGATGGCGGAGATGGCGGAGATGGCGGAGATGGCGGACCGGCTCACACCAGCAGAGCCGCTACCATTGATCGTTTTGCTTTCTTCGCGGGCAAACCCGCCCTTCGTCCGCTACCGGCCTGGAAGTCAGCAGCCATCGGGGCTGGCTTGCACCTGATGAGTGGCACGTACAGCCAGCCGGATCATGACGGACTCCCGGGTTACCGGACAGGTGCGTTACTCAAGCAGCGACGCCTCGTTCGCCATCATCGCTGACTTCGAACTGCCCCACCAGCTTCTGCAACTTGCCAGCATCCACCTTCACCTTCTGCGCACTGCTTTGCAGCACCAGGGCGGTCTGGCGCATCTCGCTGGAGGACTGGTTGACCTGCTCGATCGTCTTGCCGTATTCCACGCTGCGACGGTTGAGCTGCTGGATGATGGCGAACATGCCCTCCACCGTCTGGTGCAGTTGCACATTTTCGGAAGACGCGTCCTCCGCCAGGCGCAGGCTGTTGTCGACATCCTGCACGCCCTGCTCCATGAAGCTTACCGCCTGCCGGGTTTCGCCCTGCAGGCTCTCGACCATATGGCGAATGTCGTCGGCGGCACGCGAGGTGCGTGCGGCCAGGCTGCGCACCTCGTCGGCCACCACCGCGAAGCCACGACCATGCTCCCCGGCCCGTGCCGCCTCGATAGCGGCATTGAGCGCCAGCAGGTTGGTCTGGTTGGTGATTTCGCTGATCAACCCGGTGATGTTGTCGATCTCGACCATGCGGCTGTCGAGCCGCTGCACGCTGGATGATGAGCGCGCCACCACATCGCGGATCGACTGGGTGCCCGCCTGCACCGCCTGGTACTGCGCGCGTGCGCGGCTGACCACTTCGTCCATGGCCTGTTTCATCTGCTCGGCGCTGACCGAGGCCTGCTGCAGTTCGCCGAGTTGCTCTTCCATGATGATCATCATCTGGTGCACGGCGTCGGCCACGTCGGCGGAGCTTACGCTGGCCTCCTGGCTGCGCCCGAGCATCATCTGGTTGGTGCTGCCAACCGTGCGACTGGCCTTGACCACCTGCCCGGCCACCGTGTCCAGGCGGTCGATGAAGCTGTTGATCCAGCGCGCCATGTCGCCGCTCTCATCATTGGCCAAGGTACTGGTATCCAGGCGCTGGCGCAGGTTGCCTTCACCCTCGGCGATGGTGCACAGCACACTGCTCATGCCATTCAACCTGGCGGCCAGGCGCTTGGGCCCGAGCACGCCGAACAACAAGGTGGCGCCCAGCATGCTCAAGGCCTCGATCGCGTCAGTCAGCCCTTGCGGCAGGCCTGCATAGTGCTGCACCCAGTAATTGCAGCCGAACAGCCCCGCCATGATCGCTACATAGGGTTTCATCAACCCGTAGCTCAGCGAACGCCGGCGATAGACCTCCTCTAGGTCTGCCTCGCACATCATGCCCCAGCGGTCGGGTGAGCCTGGCAACTGGAAGGTCACGCCCTTGCCCACCACTGGCACATGACGGTAGTCGGAATAGCCGGGGTAGGTCACGAACAGGTTGGCACCCCGCCTGATCGTCTCCCTCACGCCTGGGTGCAGTTCCCGCGTGGAAGGGTCGGTGAAACGAAGCTCCAGCTCGGTATGACGCTGGACCTGCACGGTGGTCCAGGGGGTGTGCACACCGTTCTTGAGGTTTTCGCCATGGGTGAAGGTGGCGTCCTCGAAGCGCGAGCGGGACAACGCGGTACCGGGCTGTATGCCAGGGTCGAAGCGCGATTGCGCCATGAACAGGTAGTTGTCGCCCGACTCGGGGTAAATGTGCCCTGCCTCGCGCTGGATCAGGTCACCCAGCACATCGTTGGGCACCCGCCCACACAAACAACCTAGCACTTTGCTCTCGTGCATCAGGGGCTGGTAGAACATCAACGTGACTTCGTCGTGGAAGCGCGAGGAAGACGGGCCGACCTGCAAGGTCAGCGGGTCGCTGTAGGGCCCGTGCAGAAACGGTGCTTTCAGCCCTTGCGCCAGGGCTGCCAAGTGCTCGATGCGTGGCGTGCCACGCTGGGGCCAGGTCGAAGCGATGACAATGCCGTGGGCATCGACGACAAACAGCTCGGAAAAGTCCTCAGCCTGGGCCAGCGTGTTGCGCAACATTGCGCTATCGACTTGAGCGAGCCCGGGCGCCACCTGCTCGGCCAGGTCGGCCAGGTGTTCCCACTGCTCGCGCACCCACTCATGCAGCAACTGCACGCGGGTCTGGGCGATGGCTTCGAACGTTTGCTCGACCTGCGGGTAACTGGCCCGATTAAGGCGGCACGCCCAGCCCATGCTGAATTTGCCGTTTTTGCCAAACCACGGCAGCCAACCCTTTTCACTCGACGATAACTGCATCGAACCACTGGAAAGCGACATTATCTTCACCATACGCGACATCGAATGGCAATCTGACAGCAAGTCGCACGCCAACGGCGGGAGGCGTGATTAATCGGCCATCCCGCGGAGTGGATGCACTTCATCAGTGCAAGGTGCCGACAGGTAAACCCCGGAGCGCACCAGACAGGGGCAAAAATGAGGGGTTTAAGCATTCAACTGAAATGAGACAAATAGCCTCCAGAACTGCTCGCAGATCGCACAACAGTTCGATAATCGCACAAATTCAGCCAAACCCTCTCTACTGTTGCCCTATCTTGCGGCACGCTATAGCGAAAGTCAGCAAGCCATTTCAAGTGCTGACAGGCCCCATCGCTTCACGCGCTCCGGCCAGCCCGACAACCACAACTCCAGGAACAACCAGGAGCTCGCCTTGATCAATAAAACGTACGAGTCCATCGCCAGCGCGGTGGAAGGGATCACCGACGGTTCGACCATCATGGTCGGTGGCTTCGGCACGGCTGGCATGCCGTCCGAGCTGATCGATGGCCTCATTGCCACCGGTGCCCGCGACCTGACCATCATCAGCAACAACGCCGGCAACGGCGAGATCGGCCTGGCCGCCCTGCTCATGGCAGGCAGCGTGCGCAAGGTGATCTGCTCGTTCCCGCGCCAGTCCGACTCCTACGTGTTCGACGAACTGTACCGCGCCGGCAAGATCGAACTGGAAGTGGTCCCGCAGGGCAACCTGGCCGAGCGTATCCGCGCCGCAGGCTCCGGCATTGGTGCGTTCTTCTCACCGACCGGCTACGGCACCCTGTTGGCCGAGGGCAAGGAAACCCGTGAGATCGACGGCCGCATGTACGTGCTGGAAATGCCGCTGCACGCCGACTTCGCACTGATCAAGGCGCACAAGGGTGACCGTTGGGGCAACCTGACCTACCGCAAGGCCGCCCGCAACTTCGGCCCGATCATGGCCATGGCTGCCAAGACCGCCATCGCCCAGGTCGACCAAGTCGTCGAACTTGGTGAACTGGACCCGGAACACATCATCACCCCGGGTATCTTCGTCCAGCGCGTGGTCGCCGTCACCGGTGCTGCCGCTTCTTCGATTGCCAAAGCTGTCTGAGGCCTGCCATGACCATCACCAAAAAGCTCTCCCGCACCGAGATGGCCCAACGCGTGGCCGCAGACATCCAGGAAGGCGCGTATGTAAACCTGGGTATCGGCGCACCGACCCTGGTGGCCAACTACCTGGGCGACAAGGAAGTGTTCCTGCACAGCGAGAACGGCCTGCTGGGCATGGGCCCAAGCCCTGCGCCGGGCGAGGAAGACGATGACCTGATCAACGCCGGCAAGCAGCACGTCACCCTGCTGACCGGTGGTGCCTTCTTCCACCATGCCGATTCGTTCTCGATGATGCGTGGTGGCCACCTGGACATCGCTGTACTGGGCGCCTTCCAGGTGTCGGTCAAGGGCGACCTGGCCAACTGGCACACGGGCGCCGAAGGTTCGATCCCGGCCGTAGGCGGTGCAATGGACCTGGCCACCGGCGCCCGCCAGGTGTTCGTGATGATGGACCACCTGACCAAGACCGGCGAAAGCAAGCTGGTGCCCGAGTGCACCTACCCGCTGACCGGTATCGCTTGCGTCAGCCGCATCTACACCGACCTGGCCGTACTGGAAGTGACACCTGAAGGGCTGAAAGTGGTCGAGATCTGCGCTGACATTGATTTTGACGAGCTGCAGAAGCTCAGTGGCGTACCGCTAATCAAGTAATCCAGAAAGCCAGCGGGGCTTTCCATGCCCACTGCGGCACTATCAACAGTGCCGCACAAGCGCTGCACGGCAGCCCCGGCAATTCGTGTATCCACGCTGAAATCCGGGGGCTGCTCCGCAGCCCTTTCGCGACACAAGGCTTGCGCTGTTTTCGCCAACCCGCGAAGGGGGCGCGCGGCGTTGAGGCCTCTCTTCCAACCGTTTGGGAGCTGAAAGACGTAGAGATCAGCCCAATGAGCCATCGAGCGAGAGCCAGACAGCGGCGTGCAAAATCCCCGGCCGCGACTTTACGCCTTTTTTACTCGACATTACCGTAAAGCAAGCAATACTGCCGGCACTGTCCCAACGAGCTCCCTCAATGCCGCTGCCTGCATTGCGTTTCATCGCCTTCATTATCGGTGTATTCCTGATCACATTGGCCGTCAGCATGGTGATTCCGATGCTGACGTTGCTGTGGTACGACCGCAGCGACGACCTCGGTGCATTCGTCTGGTCGAGCCTGATCGTTCTGTGCGTCGGCCTGGTCATGGTAGCCCGGGGCGTCCCCGACATACCGCAACTGCGGACCAGGGACATGTATTTCCTCACGACGGCAAGCTGGGTCATCGTGTGTGCATTTGCGGCGCTGCCGATGGTGTTAATTCGCGACATCAGTTACACGGACGCGTTCTTCGAAACCATGTCGGGAATCACCACCACCGGCTCGACCGTGCTGACCGGCCTGGACAGTGCATCGCCGGGGCTGCTGATATGGCGTTCCCTGCTGCACTGGCTGGGAGGCATTGGTTTTATCGGCATGGCCGTGGCGATCCTGCCACTGCTGCGCGTGGGCGGTATGCGCCTGTTCCAGACCGAGTCTTCGGATTGGTCTGACAAAGTGACGCCGCGTTCGCATGTGGCAGCCAAGATGATCCTGCTGGTCTACCTGGGCCTGACTGCATTGGGGACATGTGCGTTGTGGGCTGCTGGCATGACCCCGTTCGAAGCCATCAATCATTCGATGTCGCTGATTTCAACCGGCGGTTACTCGACCTCGGATGCCTCGCTGGCTCATTGGCCACAGCCTGCGGTGCATTGGGTAGCTGTGGTCATCATGATACTCGGCAGCCTGCCTTTCACACTCTATGTCGCCACGCTGCGTGGCCATCGACGCATCCTGCTCACGGACCATCAAGTTCGCGGTTTCATTGGTTTTCTCGTCTTCGTCTGGCTCACCGTAGGAACCTGGCTCTGCCTGCACAGCGACCTGGCTTGGTGGGATGCGTTTCGTATCGTTGCGGTCAATGTGACCTCGGTGGTGACCACCACAGGCGTTGCCTTGGGTGATTACACGCTCTGGGGCAGCTTCGCCGTCATGCTGTTCTTTTACCTGACGTTCGTCGGCGGGTGCTCGGGCTCCACCGCCGGCGGTTTGAAAATATTCCGTTTCCAGGTGGCCGCTGCCTTGCTTGTCAGCAGCCTGAAACAGTTGATCCATCCACGGGCAACGATCTCGAAGAAATACAATGGCCACCCCATCGATGAAGAGATCGTACGGTCACTGCTGACGTTCTCCTTCTTCTTCTCCGTCACCATCGCAGTCATCGCCCTTGGCCTCTCTCTGATAGGGCTCGACTGGATGACGGCGTTGAGCGGGGCGGCCACCGCGGTGTGCAACGTCGGCCCAGGCCTGGGGACGATTATCGGACCTGTAGGTAATTTCGCCTCGTTGCCGGACGCAGCGAAATGGTTGCTGACGGTTGGCATGCTGCTTGGACGGCTCGAGATCCTCACCGTACTGGTACTGGTCTCGCCGGCCTTCTGGCGATTCTAGGCCTGGAGTCATACAACCAATCAGCCAGAAGACCTCTGGACGGTAGGTAATCCGCCCTGCCCTGACTACGCCAGGGCAGGGCCGAATCCACTTCAGCCCACCACGTGCAAGTAATGCAGGTGGCGTTCGTACTGATCCAGGATGTCGCCAATCACATCGTCACGGCTCCACCCCATGATGTCGTAGTCCTGGCCCCCTTCTCGCAAATGCACTTCCGCGCGGAAATACTTGCGGGCATCGGCACCGTCTTCGGTGTCCCGCATGACGAAGCTTGGCGTATTGAAGGCCCTTGGCCGCACCTCGTAGAGGAAACGTCCTTCACCGGCATGGGAGAGCTCCAGAGATACCCGCCCATCATCGCGCTCATTCACGCTCACCTCGTAGCCTTGCTTGCGCAACTCCTGGGCGACCTCTTCACAGGCCGGCCTCACCACCTCGGCGATAAAGCGCGTGACATGAACCCGGCGAGGCATCAATGCAATATTGCGCAGCCTCCGCTGCCAGCCGCCGTGTGGGTGGCGGGTATGGCGTGGGCCCGGCAAGGCTTGATTGCGCAACCCGCGGCGAGTCGCATCAAGACTCAGCGCCTTGAACAAGCCCCAAATCGCAACCAGCAGGATGACCGCGAACGGCAAAGCGCTCGCAATGGTCGCGGTCTGCAGCGCCTTCAGACCGTTCGCCAGCAGCAACGCGATCGCGACTGCGCCTATGCAGACTGACCAGAAGATCCGTTGCCACAGGGGTGAGTGACCTTGTCCGGAGGAGGCGAGCATATCCACGACCAGCGCACCAGAGTCCGCCGAGGTCACAAAGAACACGACCACCATCAGCACCGCGACCAGCGAAATGATGCTGGAGAACGGAAAATGCTCCAGGAAAGCAAACAACGCGAGGGAACTGTCCTCACTGACCACAGCAGCCAGATCCTTCACGCCATCGTTGAGGATCATATGGATTGCCGAGTCGCCGAACACGGTCATCCACAGCAAGGTGAAACCCGCAGGCACGAACAGTACGCCGCAGACGAATTCGCGGATGGTCCGCCCTCGCGAAATACGTGCGATGAACAAACCCACGAAGGGCGACCAGGACAACCACCAGCCCCAGTACAGCAAGGTCCAGCCGCCGATCCAGTCGGTGGGCTCGTAAGCGTAGAGATTGAAGGTTTTATTGACGATGTCCGAAAGGTAGGCGCCGGTATTCTGTACATAGGTCTGCAGCAGGAACACCGTAGGCCCAAGCAGCAGCACGAACAGCATCAGGATCACCGCCAGGCTCAGGTTGAGTTCGGACAGGATGCGAATACCTTTATCCAGGCCGCTAGCCACCGAAAGCGTCGCCAATGCGCAGGTGGCGGTGATGAGGATGACTTGCACGGTGGTGTTTACCGGCAAACCGAACACATGATGAAACCCGCTGTTGATCTGCAAGACCCCATAACCCAGCGAGGTGGCCACACCAAACACCGTGCCGAGGATGGCGAAGACATCCACGGCATGTCCTATAGGGCCATAGATTCGCTCACCGATCAGCGGATAGAGTGCCGAACGCAAGGTTAACGGAAGGCCATTGCGGAAGCTGAAGTAGGCCAGGATCAGCGCGACGATGGCATAGATCGCCCAAGCATGCAGGCCCCAGTGGAAAAAGGTGATTTTCATGGCTTCGCGCGCCGCGGCGACGGTGCCGGGATCGCCCACGGGTGGCGTGGAGAAATGCATGACCGGTTCGGCCACGCCGAAGAACATGAGGCCAATCCCCATTCCTGCCGAGAACAGCATGGCGAACCAACTGCTCTTTCGGTAATCCGGCTCACTGTGGTCAGGGCCTAGCTTGATGTCGCCATAGCGGCTGACGGCCAGAAACACCACGCTGATCAATACCAACGCTACGACAAGAATGTAGAACCAGCTGGCATTGGTGATGATCCATCGCTGGACTTGCTCGAACAGCGTTTGGGCATGCTCCTGAAATGCCGTGGCGTACAAGACCAACAGAAAAACAAGTATCGCACTGGTGTAGAAGACAGGTGGATTGAGGGTGCTCCTGGGTTTGGGGGCTGCAGTCATAGCGGCAGTTCTCCTTGCAAGGCGATGAGCACAGCGTGCCTGGGCACGACGACATTTACCAAGGCTAGCAGCTGGATAAACTCCCGTCCGCCAAGCTCGGCGTGCTCAAAAACAACCATAAACCCTACCGTCTGCAGGAAAAAATCTCAAACCGATGCCCCATTGGAGTGAATGGTTTGGCGCTTTTTATTCATCTGCGAGTGGTTATTCGGTAGACTACCGCACGGGTGCCAGCTGCACGGTGCAGTGGGGCAGGTTAAAGAACAGCGCAGGTCGGGCCGCCATGCGGGAGTACCTGTGCCTATGCATAAAGTAGAATTACCTCGCGCCCAGAAACTGGCTGAGCGTGCCTTCGCCAACCTTGAACGCTTTTTGCACATTGAAGCGGTCAGCGGCATCGTTCTGTTGATTGCCGCAGTCGCTGCATTGATTTGGGCGAATTCCCCGGCTGCCGACAGTTATGAAGCCCTTTGGCATACGCCGTTGACGTTCGGCGTAGGCTCGCATGTCTATTCGCAGTCTCTGCATTTCTGGATCAATGATGGCTTGATGACCATCTTTTTCCTGGTCGTGGGCATGGAGATCCGCCGCGAAATCCACGAAGGTGCACTGTCCAGCCTGCGCCAAGCCACACTCCCCATGGCAGCCGCTGTCGGCGGCGTAGCGGTACCCGCACTCCTCTACCTGAGTTTTGGTCACGCGTCGGCAGACCAGCAAGGCTGGGCCGTGCCAACGGCGACGGATATCGCCTTTGCGGTGGGCGTATTGGCCTTGCTCGGCAAGTCGATCCCGTCCAACGTACGTGTGTTCCTCCTCGCCCTGGCAATCATCGATGACATCATCGCAGTCCTGATCATCGCGTTCTTCTACTCAGGCGGCCTTGATTACACCGGTTTCGGCGTTGCACTGATCGGCCTGCTAATGGTAATCGGGCTTCAAAAGATCGGAGTGGGTTCAGCCTACGCCTATGTCCTTCCCGGTGCGATCGTCTGGCTGGGCATCTTGTTGACCGGAGCCCACCCGACCCTTGCAGGCGTTGTGCTGGGCCTGATGACACCTGTGACCGCGATGCCGATGCGTGAGCGCCCACTGGATGCCATTACCCGCTTCACCGGCGAATTGCTGGGGCGCGCCAAGGCGCCTGAGCAAGATGCCAGCGAGCTCATGGACCCGTTGAAACGACTGCGCCTGGCCCAGCGCGAACTGCTGCCGCCGGTGGTGCGCATGCAAGGTACCCTGCACCCCTGGGTAGCCTTCGGCATCATGCCGGTGTTTGCCTTGGCCAACGCCGGGGTCAGCCTTTCGGGTGTCGACCTGTCCGTTGAAGGCCCCCAGTGGGTCATGATCGCCGTCGCTGTCGCCCTGGTAGCAGGAAAGCCGTTGGGCATCGTCAGCGTCAGTTGGCTGATGGTCCGCCTGGGCTGGTGCGTGCTTCCCGCCGAGGTCAACTGGCGTAGCATTGTCCTGGTCGGGCTGCTGGCAGGTATCGGTTTCACCATGTCGATCTTCATCGCCAACCTCGCGTTCGTCGACCCTGGCTCACTTGGGGCAGCGAAACTCGGCGTGCTATCCGCGTCGTTGATCGCGGCCGTGCTGGGGTTGACCTGGGGGGTGTGGAGCCTGCGTAGCGCAGCGTCTGCTACCAAAGCAGGTTCGCCCACCTAGCCACGTTTCGAGACTGGCGATCCCTTGCAGTCGGGCAAGCGGATCGCCACTCCCGGCGCGGCTACAACCTGTGTCGGGTAGGCCTGTGCGGGAAAACACGCCATACTCTCGGTTTTCCAAGTCAGCCATGTGTGGACAATGTCCGACCCTACCCGACCTGCTCCTTCACTCCCCCGCCGTTCACGCTGGCGAGAATGGCGTCAGCGACTGGCGTTCTGGATCGGGGCATTGCTGGTGGGGCTCGTTGCGCTGGCATTCGCCTGGCTAGCCGACGCGGCGTTCGCTTCGTTCAAGCGCTTGCTGGAATGGGCCCCCTGGTCACCTCTTCTCATCACTCCGCTGGGTTTCGCGGCCCTGGCTTATCTGACGCAACGATGGTTTGAAAATGCCAAGGGTAGCGGCATTCCCCAAGTCATCGCCGCCCTGGAAATGCCCTCTCGCCGGCTGCGCGCTCGATTACTCTCGCTCCCCGTGGCGGCAGCACGCATGAGTCTGACGTTGGGCGCCCTGCTGGTCGGCGGTTCGGTTGGCCGGGAAGGCCCGACCGTCCACATCGGCGCCGCAGTGCTCTATTCCTTTGGCCGACGCCTAGGCCTGCACGGCCGGCGCACCATCGCTGGCCTGGTTCTAGCCGGAGGCGCTGCGGGTATTGCGGCAGCCTTCAATACACCGCTAGCGGGGGTAGTCTTTGCCATTGAGGAATTGAGCCGCACGTTCGAGCAACGTTTCAGTGGCTTGGTGCTCACTGCGGTGCTGATCGGCGGGGTCGTGACGCTGGGGCTGATGGGGCATTACGCCTACTTTGGAGAGATCAGCGGTCGGATGCCGGTGGGCTGGGGCTGGAGCGTCGTTCCTGCCTGTGCAGTGCTGGGCGGGCTGCTGGGTGGTTTTTACGCCAAGCTTGTGCTGCCCACCGACAAGGGCATACTCGGCCAGGTCTGTACGTTACGCGGACGCTATCCAGTGCGCTTTGCTGCCATCTGTGGGTTGCTGCTGGCCACCTTGGGGCTCGTCTCTGGGAATCATGTATTCGGCACCGGGTATGAAGAAACACGTGCGTTGCTGGAGGGGCAGCCGATCACGGACACAAGCTTTCTCCTGTTGAAGTTTCTGGCCAACGTCGCGTCCTATCTCTCCGGGATTCCAGGCGGGCTCTTTTCGCCGTCACTGAGCATCGGCGCCGCCTTTGCGCCGCTGTTGAGCTTGCTGCCCGATATTGACCCTCAGGCAGCCGCACTTCTCGGCATGGGCGCATACCTGGCCGGTGTGACACGCTCGCCACTGACCGCCTCGGTCATCGTGCTTGAACTGACACACAGCCCGGACCTGGCCATTCCCATGTTGGCCGCGACACTGATGGCGGCGGCGATCTCTGGATGGGTGTCTCCAGTCTCGCTTTACCATGCCTTGGCCAAGCAGATTACCGACAAGCTTCATGCTGCCGCGTCTTCTTCCACAGAACCCGCCGCTCGCCAACCGAGCGCTACCGAAAAACCTTGAGCAGCACCAAGCCTGCCCTGCCAGACGTTAACGGGTAGTCAGGTAGCGGGAATGTACGGGGGAGATGGCGCTCCCGATGGCGTTCCCATGGTTGGCTTTTCTATACCCCAAAAACGCAAAAAGCCCTGAATAATCAGGGCTTTGAATATGGCGGAAGCGTAGAGATTCGAACTCTAGGATAGTTGCCCATCGACGGTTTTCAAGACCGTTGCCTTAAACCACTCGGCCACGCTTCCAGCTCGTTTTGCGGCCGCCATAATACCTTAATGAAACACGCTGTCAAACTCTCTGTGTCGTGGGTTGCAGGAGCAATGGTAGACTCCTAGCATCTGAACGTCCGAAACCACAGGTTTACCAAGGAGTATCGCCATGCGCGAACAGGATTACGCCGTCCACCACGGCCAGCAGGTCGAGCAGCAGGAGATCAGCAAGGTCCTGCGCAACACGTACAGCCTGCTGGCGCTTACTCTCGCCTTCAGCGGTGTCATGGCTTTCGTTGCCCAGCAGATGCGCGTCGGCTACCCGAACGTGTTCGTGGTGCTGATCGGCTTCTACGGGCTGTTCTTCCTTACCAACAAACTGCGTGATTCGGCCTGGGGCCTGGTGTCCACCTTCGCGCTTACCGGCTTCATGGGCTTCATCCTCGGCCCGATCCTCAACCGTTACCTGGGCATGGCCGGTGGCGCCGAGGTAGTGAGCTCCGCGTTCGCCATGACTGCGCTGGTATTTGGTGGTCTGTCGGCCTACGTGCTGATCACCCGCAAGGACATGAGCTTCCTCAGCGGCTTCATCACTGCAGGTTTCTTCGTTCTGCTGGGTGCTGTCGTTGCCAGCTTCTTCTTCCAGATCAGCGGCCTGCAACTGGCAATCAGCGCTGGCTTCGTGCTGTTCTCGTCGGTCTGCATCCTGTTCCAGACCAGCGCGATCATTCATGGCGGCGAGCGTAACTACATCATGGCGACCATCAGCCTGTATGTGTCGATCTACAACCTGTTTGTCAGCCTGCTGCAGTTGTTTGGCATCATGGGTCGTGACGACTGATTGATTGCTGTACCGCAAGAAGCCCGCTTAGGCGGGCTTTTTTGTAGGCGCTGGAAATGGGGCGGGCTGCGGGATGTTCGTCGGAAGAGGTTCAGCGCCTGATAGATCGAGCGGCGCCCGCGCAGCGCATCGCGAGCAAGTTCGCTCCTACATCAGTTTCGAGCCAATTATGCCGGCAACCGCAATAACTGACCAAAAAGTCAGATAACAAGGCAAATGGTCGCCGATCATGCCGCCATCCTGCTTTTCTCTACCGCTATCTTTCATCACCCCGTAGAATGCGCTCCTTTTTTCTTCCGGGGCGGCTTTCAGCAATGAGCTCACACGAACACAGCCCAGGCGCAGCGGCGCCTGCCAATGAACTGGTGCTTGGTCTGGAGGACAAGCCACGGCTGTTGATCGGCCTGTTGGCAGCCCTGCAGCACCTGCTGGCGATCATCGTACCTATCGTCACCCCTGGCCTGCTGATCTGCCAGGCGTTGGGTGTATCTGCACGTGATACCAATCTGATCGTTTCGATGTCGCTGGTGATCTCGGGTATCGCCACCTTCGTCCAGTGCAAACGCTTCGGCCCATTTGGCGCGGGGCTGCTGATCGTTCAGGGCACCAGCTTCAACTTCGTCGGCCCGCTGATTGCCGGCGGTGCGCTGATGGTCAAGCAAGGTACGCCGGTTGAGGGCGTAATGGCGGCCATTTTTGGTGTGGTAATCGCAGGCTCGTTCGTCGAGATGGGCGTGTCGCGCATCCTGCCCTTCGTCAAACGCCTGATCACCCCGCTGGTGACTGGCATCGTGGTGTTGATGATCGGCCTGACGCTGATCAAGGTCGGCCTGATCAGCATGGGCGGTGGCTTTGGTGCCATGGCCAATGGCACCTTTGCCAATGGCGAAAACCTGCTGATGTCGGGCGTGGTATTGGCGATCATCGTCGTTCTCAACCGTATCCCGGTGGTGTGGATGCGCAGCTGCGCCATCGTCATCGCCCTCGCGGTCGGCTATGCGCTGGCCGGTTTCCTGGGCCGCCTGGACTTTACCGGCATGCACGAGGCCGCGCTGTTCCAGGTGCCGACACCGCTGCACTTTGGCCTGGGCTTCTCGTGGGCGCTGTTCATTCCGATGCTGGTGATCTACCTGGTCACTTCGCTGGAAGCCATCGGTGACGTTACCGCCACCAGCAAGGTGTCGCGCCAGCCGGTCGAAGGGCCGGTGTGGATGCAGCGGATCAAAGGGGGCGTGCTGGTCAACGGCGCCAACTCGCTGCTGGCCGGTCTGTTCAACACCTTCCCTAGCTCGATCTTTGCCCAGAACAACGGGGTGATTCAGCTGACCGGTATTGCCAGCCGTCATATCGGTATGTGGATTGCCGTAATGCTGGTGTTGCTGGGTCTGTTCCCGAGTGTTGCCGGGGTGATTCAGGCCGTGCCGGAGCCGGTGCTGGGCGGCGCGGCGATGGTCATGTTTGGCGCGGTTGCGGCGTCGGGTATCAATATTCTGGCCAGCACCCGGCTGGACCGTCGGGCGCTGCTGATTATTGCGGTGTCGTTGGCGCTGGGGCTTGGCGTGGCGCAGGTGCCGGAATTCCTGGCGCACATGCCGGCGGCGATTCGCAACGTGCTGGAGTCGGGCGTGGCTACCGGGGGGATTTGTGCGCTGGTGCTGAACTGGTTCTTGCCGGAGGGCAAGGAGCAGGCTTGAACCTGGAGAGTGAATGATAAGCCCGCGCCCGCTTGCACAAGCGGGTGCGGGCTTTTTTGCTTTATCATGGCACCATTCCTTTGCATGAGTTAGCCATGAAATTCGCTATCGCGGTGTTCTCCCCGGCCCATGCGCCCTCTTCGCGACGCGCCCTGCGCTTCGCCGAGGCGGTGCTGGCCGGCGGGCATGAGATTGCCCGACTGTTCTTCTATCAGGACGGGGTGCACAGTGCCTCGGCCAACGTCGTCGCCCCCCAGGACGAACTGGACGTGGCTGGCCAGTGGCGCACGTTCATACAGACCCATCAGCTGGACGCCGTGGTGTGTATCGCCGCCGCCCTGCGCCGTGGCGTGCTCGACGAAGCCGAGGCCAACCGCTACCAGCGCCCGGCCGTGAACCTGCCCAAGCCCTGGGAACTGTCGGGGCTGGGCCAACTGCACGAGGCCGCGCAAGTGGCCGATCGTCTTGTCTGCTTCGGAGGCGACTGATATGGCCAAGTCTTTGTTGATCATCAGCCGTCAGGCACCGTGGAATGGCCCCTCTGCCCGCGAGGCGCTGGACATCGCCCTGGCCGGCGGCGCGTTCGACCTGCCGTTGGGCATGCTGTTCCTCGACGATGGTGTGTTCCAGCTCGCGCCGGACCAGCAACCCACCGCCGTGCAACAGAAGAACCTGGCCGCCAACCTGCAGGCGCTGCCGATGTTCGGTGTCGAAGAACTGTTCGCCTGCAACCACAGCCTGGCCCGCCGCGGCCTGGCAGCCGAGACCCTGGCGCTGCCGGTGCAAGTGCTCGATGACGCAGCGCTGACCGCGCTGATAGCCCGTTTCGACCAGGTGATAACGCTCTGATGAAGACCCTGCATGTAATTGCCCATTCCCCGTTTGGCGACGAGCGCCTGGCCAGTTGCCTGCGCCTGCTCGGTGCCGAAGATGCCCTGCTGCTGTGCGGCGATGCCGTGTATGCCCTGCGCAGCGGCAGCGAGCCGCATGGCCATCTGCAAGCCGCCGGCCTGGCCCAGCGCCTGTTCGCCCTGGACGAGGATGTACAGGCCCGCGCGGTCGGCAACGACCTGGCAAAGGCCGTGGACTACGCCGGGTTCGTCGAACTGTCGCTGCAATACGATAAGGTCAACAGCTGGCTATGAATACGCTCACCGTTGGCGATCAGGCGATCGCCCTGGACAAGGATGGCTTCCTGGTCGACCTGCAAGACTGGTCCCACGACGCCGCCGAGGCGTTGGCCAAGCGCGAGGGTATCCCGTTGACGGCGGACCACTGGGAAATCCTCGAACTGCTCCGTCAGTTCTACCAGGAATACCAGCTGTCTCCGGCCACCCGCCCGCTGATCAAGTACACAGCCCTCAAGCTGGGCCCTGAAAAGGGCAACAGCCCGCACCTTAACCGCCTGTTCAACGGCACCCCCGCCAAACTTGCCGCCAAGCTGGCGGGCCTGCCCAAGCCGACCAACTGCATATGACTGAACCTCGTCCGCTCACTCTGGAAACCCCCGCCGAACACCCGTTCGCCGAATTCGTGCGCATTCTCGGCAAAGGCAAGCGCGGCGCGCGTGGCCTGACCCGCGAGGAGGCCCGTGCAGCCATGACCCTGCTGCTGGAAGGCAAGGTCGAAGACACCCAGCTCGGTGCCTTCCTCATGCTGCTGCGGCACAAGGAAGAAAGCGCCGAAGAGCTGGCCGGCTTCACCGAGGCCCTGCGCGCCCACCTGCAGGCGCCGCGCATCGCCGTTGACCTGGACTGGCCCACGTACGCCGGCAAGAAGCGTCACCTGCCCTGGTACCTGCTGGCCGCCAAGTGCCTGGCCAACAATGGCGTGCGCATCCTGATGCACGGCGGTGGCGCACACACTGCCGGGCGTATGTATACAGAGCAACTGCTCGACCTGCTGCAGATTCCGCTGTGCCGCGACTGGGCCGCCGTCGGCAACGCGCTGGACCAGCACCAGCTGGCATTCTTCCCGCTGCACGACTGGGCGCCGCAGCTGCAACGCATGATCGACCTGCGCAATACCCTGGGCCTGCGCTCGCCCATCCACTCGCTGGCGCGAGTGCTCAACCCGCTGGGCGCTCGCTGTGGATTGCAGAGCATCTTTCACCCCGGTTACCAGGCCGTGCACCGCGAGGCCAGCCGCTTGCTGGGCGACCATGCCGTGGTGATCAAGGGTGATGGCGGCGAAATCGAGGTCAATCCCGATGTCATCAGCCATCTCTACGGCACCACGGCGGGTGAGGCGTGGGATGAAGAGTGGCCAGCGTTGAGCGAACGCCGCCATGTCAAGCCGCCCAGCCTGCAGGCAGAGCACTTGCTGGCGTTCTGGCGTGGCGAAGTGGAAGACAGTTATGGCGAGAAGGCCCTGATTGCGACCATGGCGCTGGCCCTGCGTGGCTTGGGACAGCATCGCGAGCAGGCCTTCGTAACAGCGCAAGGCTATTGGGATACTCGAAATAGATCGATTTAGCCGATAATAGAACCCCGATCTTTGCGCTATTTCTTCGAACGATTTGGCCTAGACTGGGCTCCAACGACAAACAACTTTGTTTCAGGAGCTCACAATGGGCCTATTGATCGACGGCCGCTGGCACGACCAGTGGTATGAAAACGGCAAGGATGGCACGTTCAAGCGTGAGAATGCCCAGCGCCGCAATCAGCTGCCCGCCCCCGAGGCCGGCCGCTACCACCTGTATGTGTCGCTGGCCTGCCCGTGGGCCCACCGCACCCTGATCTTTCGCGCGCTGAAAGGCCTGGAGCCGTTGATCGACGTGTCGGTGGTCAGCTGGCTGATGCAGGACCATGGCTGGACCTTCGATCAGCAGCAAGGCTCCAGCGGGGACCACCTAGACGCCCTGCAGTACCTGCACCAGCGCTACACCCAGGATGACCCGCACTACACAGGACGCGTGACGGTGCCTGTACTGTGGGACAAGAAAGAGAAGCGCATCGTCAACAATGAGTCGGCAGAAATCATCCGCATTTTCAACAGCGCATTCAACGAGCTGACCGGCAATACCCTGGACCTTTACCCCGCATCGCTGCGCCCGACCATCGAAGCACTGAACGCGCGTATCTACCCCGCGGTGAACAACGGCGTGTACCGCGCAGGCTTTGCTACCACGCAAGACGCTTACGAGGCTGCCTTCGACGACGTGTTCAACGAGCTGGATTACCTGGAAGCCTTGCTAGGCCGCAATCGCTACCTGGCGGGTGAGTACCTGACCGAGGCTGATGTACGCCTGTTCACTACACTGGTGCGCTTCGATGCGGTGTACCACGGGCACTTCAAGTGCAACCTGCGCCGCCTGAGCGACTACCACAACCTGTCGAACTGGCTGCGTGAGCTGTACCAGTGGCCTGGGGTGGCGGGTACGGTGAACATGGAGCATATCCAGAAGCACTATTACATGAGCCACAAGACCATCAACCCGAACGGGATTGTGCCTAAAGGGCCTTTGCAGGATTTTGGCTTGCCGCATGATCGAGAGCGGTTGGTGGGCAAAGGGATTTGGCAGGCTTGAGAAAGCCGGGGCTGCTTTGCAACCCATCGCGACACAAGGCCCACACACAAGGGCCTTGCAATGCCTGGGGCATGTGCGATGGGCCACAAAGCGGCCCCAACGATTTCAGCTGTTCTGCGAACCTTCGAACCAGGCCAGCTTGTCACGCAACTGCACCACCTCCCCCACAATCACCAGGGTCGGCGCATGCACCTCGTGCTGGGCCACCAGGTCTGGCAAGTCCGCCAAGGTGCCGGTGAACACGCGCTGATTACGCGTGGTCCCCTGCTGCACCAACGCCGCCGGGGTACTCGCGGCACGCCCGTGGCGAATCAGCTCGGCACAGATGGTCGGCAAGCCCACCAACCCCATGTAGAACACCAAGGTCTGCGCCGGCGCAACCAGGTCATTCCACGGCAGGTTGCTGGTGCCATCCTTGAGGTGCCCGGTGACGAAGCGCACCGACTGGGCATAGTCGCGGTGAGTCAGCGGAATGCCGCCATACGCCGAGCAACCGCTGGCCGCGGTAATGCCCGGCACCACCTGGAACGGAATGCCATGCTCGGCCAGCTCTTCGATCTCTTCGCCGCCCCGGCCGAAGATGAACGGGTCGCCACCCTTCAGGCGCAGCACCCGCTTGCCCTGCCGGGCCAGGTCGACCAACAGGCGGTTGATCTGGTCCTGCGGCACTGAATGGTCAGCGCGGCGCTTGCCTACATAGATGCGCTCGGCATCACGACGACACATATCGATGATGGCGGGCGCAACCAGGCGGTCGTACAGCACCACGTCGGCCTGCTGCATCAGGCGCAAGGCACGGAAGGTCAGCAAGTCCGGATCACCCGGGCCTGCACCAACCAAATACACCTCACCACCCTGCTGCACCGGTGCGCCGTCTACCATCGCCTGCAACAGACGTTCGGCTTCAGCACCCTGCCCGGCCAACTGACGCTCGGCGATCGGCCCCTGGAATACGGTTTCCCAGAAGCCCCGACGCTGGTTGACATCCGGGTACAGGGATTTGACCTTGTGCCGAAAGCGTGCCGCCAGCCCGGCCAACTCACCATAGGCCGAAGGGATCCATGCCTCGAGCTTGGCTCGAATCAGGCGCGCCAGTACCGGGGCGTCACCGCCGCTGGAAACAGCAATAACCAGCGGCGAGCGGTCTACGATCGCCGGGAAGATCACCGTACACAGGGCCGGCGCATCCACCACATTGACCGGCAGGCTAAGTGCCTGCGCATCAGACGACACCTGGGCATTCAGCGCAGGGTCGTCGGTCGCCGCGATCACCAGCCGGCAACCAACCAGGTCGGCTGCCTGATAGCCACGCACCAGCACCTCACCGCCACCTTCCCGGGCCAACGCCGCCAACTGGCCGTCGACGTCCGGCGCCACCACGCGCAGCACACCGCCGGCATCGGCCAGCAGGCGTGCCTTGCGCAAGGCGATCTCACCGCCACCGACGACCAGCACGCGGCCGCCCTGCAGCTTGTGGAACAGCGGCAGGTAATCCATTTAGCGGATGACCTCGACGCCGCCCATGTAAGGCTTCAGCACTTCCGGCACCAGGATCGAACCGTCGGCCTGCTGGTAGTTTTCCAGCACAGCCACCAGGGTACGGCCTACGGCCAGACCGGAGCCGTTGAGCGTGTGTACCAGCTCTGGCTTGCCGGTTTCCGGGTTACGCCAGCGAGCCTGCATGCGGCGCGCCTGGAAGTCACCACAGTTGGAGCACGAGCTGATTTCGCGGTACTTGTCCTGGCTCGGCACCCACACTTCCAGGTCGTAGGTTTTCACCGCACCAAAGCCCATGTCGCCAGTGCACAGGGCCAGCACGCGGTATGGCAGCTCAAGCAACTGCAGCACGCGCTCGGCGTTGGCGGTCAGGCCTTCCAGGGCTTCCATCGACTTGGACGGCTCTACCACCTGCACCATCTCGACTTTGTCGAACTGGTGCTGGCGGATCATGCCGCGGGTGTCACGGCCAGAAGCGCCGGCTTCGCTGCGGAAGCAAGGGGTGTGGGCAACCAGTTTGAGCGGCAGCTGCTTGGCGTCGAGGATTTCACCCGCCACCAGGTTGGTCAGCGACACTTCGGCGGTCGGGATCAGGTAGAAGTCAGCCTCGCCTTCGCGGGTGATCTTGAACAGGTCTTCCTCAAACTTCGGCAACTGGCCAGTGCCCTGCAGCGCGGGCGCCTGCACCATGTACGGGGTGTAGTGTTCCTCGTAGCCATGTTCGCCGGTGTGCAGGTTGATCATGAACTGCGCCAGGGCGCGGTGCAGACGGGCAACCGGACCACGCAGCACAGCAAAACGGGCACCGGACAGCTTGGCAGCCGCTTCGAAGTCCAGGCCACCGCTGATTTCACCGAGGGCCACATGGTCCTTGATTTCGAAATCGAACGCCTTCGGCGTGCCCCAACGGCGCACTTCGACGTTGTCGTCTTCACTGGCGCCGACCGGCACGCTGGCGTCCGGCAGGTTGGGAATGGTCAGCAAGATGCTATCCAGCTCGGCCTGAATGGCGTCCAGCTCAGCCTTGCCGGCAGCCAGTTCGTTGGCCATGCGCTCGACGTCCGCCATCAGCGGGGCGATGTCTTCGCCCTTGGCCTTGGCCTGGCCGATGGACTTGGAACGGGCGTTACGCTCAGCCTGCAGCTGTTCGGTGCGGGTCTGCACCGCCTTGCGGCGCTCTTCCAGTGATTCGATGCGCGCGACATCCAGGCTGAAGCCACGGGAGGCCAGGCGATCCGCCACTTCCTGAAGTTGGCCGCGTAACAGTTTGGAATCGAGCATATCGTTCTCTCGTTATGTGTAGGTGTTGGTTCAGAATCGGGTCAGGGACAGGCCAGCCCAGGTTGCGAGCAGCCCGCCCACCACGCTGATACTGGTATAGCCCAAGGCAAGGGGCACTTGCCCGCTTTCCATCAGGCGCACGGTATCGAGCGAGAAGGAGGAAAAGGTCGTCAGGCCCCCGAGGAAGCCGACAATCAGGCCGGCGCGCAGTTCGACCGGCGCCAGCGGCTTGTGCAAGAACAAGCCATAGAGCAAGCCGATCAGCAGACAGCCAACCAGGTTGACCGCCAGCGTACCGGCATAGAAGTGCCGTGGCCAGTGGGCCGCTACCCAGTTGGTGGTAGCAAAGCGCAACAAGGTGCCGGCAATACCACCCGCGCTGACCGCGGCGATGAGTGCAATCACGGTTTTCTCCGCTGGCGGGGGCTGTTGCGGTCGAGGTCGGCCAGATGGCGCAGCTTCTCGCCAATTTTCAGCTCCAGGCCACGGGGCACCGGCTGATAGTACTGGCGCGGTTCCAGCTCGTCGGGGAAGTAATCCTCACCGGCGGCGTAGGCGTCAGGTTCATCGTGGGCATAGCGGTACTCGTCGCCATAGCCCAACTGCTTCATCAGCTTGGTCGGGGCATTGCGCAGGTGCAACGGCACCTCCAGCGAACCATGCTCGGCCGCTTCGCGCAGGGCGGTCTTGAACCCCACGTACACCGCGTTGCTCTTGGGTGCACAGGCCAGGTAGGTGATGGCCTGTGCCACCGCCAACTCGCCCTCGGGGCTGCCAAGGCGCTCCTGCACATCCCAGGCTGCCAGGCACAGGCTAAGCGCACGCGGGTCGGCGTTGCCGATGTCCTCGCTGGCCATGCGCACCACGCGACGGGCGATGTACAACGGATCGCAGCCGCCGTCGAGCATGCGTGCAAACCAGTACAGGGCGCCATCGGGGTTGGAGCCGCGCACCGACTTGTGCAGTGCGGATATCTGGTCGTAAAACGCCTCGCCGCCCTTGTCGAAGCGGCGGCGACTGTCACCCAGCAGGCTCTGTAGCATCTCGACGTCGATCTCGCTGCCGTCTTCAGCCAGGTCCGAGGCGTTCTCAAGGAAGTTGAGCATGCGCCGGCCATCGCCGTCGGCGGCGGCCATCAGCATCTTGAAGGCGTCGTCGCCCACCCGCAGGTTGCGCTTGCCCAGGCCACGCGCTTCCGTCAGCGCACGGTTGACCAGCTTGCGCAGGGCCGCTTCGTCCAGGCTCTTGAGCACATACACCCGCGCCCGCGACAGCAGCGCGTTGTTCAGCTCGAACGACGGGTTTTCGGTGGTGGCACCGATGAACAGCAGGGTGCCGTCCTCGACATAGGGCAAAAAGGCGTCCTGCTGCGACTTGTTGAAGCGGTGCACCTCGTCAACGAACAGGATGGTGCGACGGCCATATTGGCCAGCCTGCTGTTTGGCCACCTCCACCGCCTGGCGGATCTCTTTCACCCCGGCCAGCACCGCCGACACCGTTTCGAAGTGCGCATCGCAGAACTGCGCCAGCAACCGCGCCAGCGTGGTCTTGCCGACCCCGGGCGGCCCCCAGAAGATCATCGAGTGCAGCGCACCTTGTTCCAGCGCTTCGCGCAGCGGTTTACCGCGCGCCAGCAGGTGCTCCTGGCCGACGTACTCATCCAGGCTGGACGGGCGCAGACGGGCGGCCAGGGGCTGGGCGACAGGTTCGCTTCGAAACAGGTCCATGGCGAGCTCTGGTTACTCCTTGATCACGTCCGCGCCCTTGGGGATGTCGAACTTGAACTTGCTGTCCGGCACCGCCTGGTTGGCCTTGACGCCATTGAACAGGATGTTGGTGCGCTGGCCGACGCTGTCGATCAGCTGCATGTCATTGATCAGGCCTTTGCGGAACGACACGCGCAGCGAGTCGAACAGGGTGTCCTTGGTCTTTGGCTTGAGGGTGAAGTCCATCACTTCACCCTGCTCCTTCGAGGCGATGTCGAAGCTTTGGCTGATCTTCGACACATCACCCGACAGCAGCAGTGCCGGGGTCTGGTTCAGGCGCACGTCGAGCTTCTTGATGGTGGCCTGTTCCAGGTCCGGGTCCCACAGGGTGACGTTCTTGCCGTCCGACACCACCACCTGCTCCTGCGGTGCATCGGTGTGCCAGTAGAACAGGCCCGGGCGCTTGACCGTCATCTTGCCCGAGGTTTCCTGCAGGCTGGTGCCATCGGCGCCCAGGGTCAGCTGGGAGAAGTTGGCCTCGATGGTCTGCGACTTTTCCAGCAACTGGGTCAGGCGTTGTACGTCTTGCTCACCGGCATAAGCAGTAACCGAGCCCAGGGTAAGGGCAGAAACCAACAGCATGCGAATCGCGCGCATGGGAATCCTCATTGAGCGTTGAAAAGGCCGGGCGCCACCGTTGGCGCCCGGCAGGGTGTTCATCAGTCGCGCGGGCCGCCCGGGGCTATCACTTCCCGCGAGCCGTTGCTGTTCATCGGGGTGACAACGCCGGCCATCTCCATCGACTCGATCATGCGCGCGGCACGGTTGTAGCCGATCTTCAGCTTGCGTTGCACGGCAGAAATGGAGGCGCGACGGCTCTCGAGCACGAATTGCACCGCCTCATCATACAGGGCGTCGGTTTCGGCATCGTCACCCTCGCCACCGCCGCCGCCGTCAAAGCCGCTACCGGCCTCTTCGACGCCGTTGAGGATGTCGTCGTTGTAGTCCGGGGCGCCACGCAGCTTCCACGCCTCGACCGTGCGGTGCACTTCGTCGTCGGACACGAATGCCCCGTGCACCCGGATCGGCAGGCTGGTGCCCGGCGGCATGTACAGCATGTCGCCATGGCCCAGCAGCTGTTCGGCACCGCCCTGGTCGATGATGGTACGCGAGTCGATCTTGCTCGACACCTGGAACGCCATACGGGTCGGGATGTTGGCCTTGATCAGGCCGGTGATCACGTCCACCGACGGGCGCTGGGTGGCGAGGATCAGGTGAATACCGGCCGCCCGTGCCTTCTGCGCGATACGGGCGATCAGCTCTTCGACCTTCTTGCCGACAATCATCATCATGTCGGCGAATTCGTCCACCACCACCACGATGGTCGGCAGGGTTTTCAGCGCAGGCGGCTCATCGTCCATGCTCTCACGGCGATACAGCGGGTCATGGATGATTTCGCCAGCTTCCTGGGCGTCCTTGATCTTGCGGTTGAAACCGGCCAGGTTACGCACGCCCATGGCCGCCATCAGTTTGTAGCGCCGCTCCATTTCGGCCACGCTCCAGCGCAGGGCGTTGGCGGCGTCCTTCATGTCGGTGACCACCGGGCACAGCAGGTGCGGGATGCCTTCGTAGATCGACAGTTCAAGCATTTTCGGGTCGATCATGATCAGCCGCGCGTCTTCCGGGCTGGACTTGAACAGGATCGACAAAATCATCGCGTTCACACCCACCGACTTACCGGAGCCGGTAGTACCGGCCACCAACAGGTGCGGCATCTTGGCCAGGTCGGTGATCACCGGCTTGCCGCCAATGTCGTGGCCCAGCGCCAGCGTGACGGGCGATTTCTGCTCGTCGTACTGCGGCGTGGCCAGCACTTCGGAGAAGCGCACCATCTGGCGGTTTTCGTTGGGTATCTCGATACCCACCGTGGTCTTGCCAGGGATGACCTCGACCACTCGCACACTGGTCACGGCCAGCGAACGCGCCAGGTCCTTGGCCAGGTTGGCGATGCGGCTGACCTTCACGCCGGCGGCCGGCTGGATTTCGTAACGGGTAATCACCGGGCCGGGGTGGATCGAATCCACCGCCACTTCCACACCGAATTCCTTGAGCTTGATTTCCAGCAACTGGCCGACGCCGGCCAGGGATTCTGGCGAATACTCGATCTTTTTCTGTTCGGCCGGGTCGAGGATGGAAATCGAGGGCAAGGTGCCTTCCACGGCGCTGTCGACGAACAGCGGCGCCTGCTTTTCCTTCATCGCCCGCTTGCTCGGCTCCGGCGCCTTGGCGGCTGACGGCGGCACAATGGTGGGCGCTGCGTGCTGCTGGCGGGGCACCACGGTTTCACGCGGCGCCAATGCCTCAGGCGCCGTTTCACGTGGCGGCACAATCGGTTCGCGTGCAAGGGTTGGCTCACGTGGCTCGACCGGCTGAGCGGGTGGCTCTTCACGCTTGAGGATGCGCTCGCGCAGTGACGGTTTGGCCGGCTCGCGCTTCTCGGCAGCCATCGGCGCGGCCTTGAACACCGGTTCGTCCTCGCGCAGCTGTGCCTCAAGGCGCTTGCGCTCGTTGCGCGCTTCCCACCAGCGGGTGGCAGCCCCTTGCACCAGTTCGAACAGGTCGAGGGTGATCTTGCCGGTCAGGTCCATCACCTTGAACCACGACAGGTCGGTGAAGACGGTCAGGCCGAACAGGAACAGGGCAATGAACATCAGCGTGCTGCCCTGCACGTTCAGCAGGTTGCGCGCCAGGTCGCCCAGGCTTTCGCCCAGTGCACCACCGGCGGAGAACGGCAGGCTGGCGGGCGGGTGGAAGTGGATATGCGCCAGCGCTGCCCCCGACAGCACCAGGAACACCAGACCAATCAGCCGCCAGGAGAACAGCCAGCCGCTCCAATCCCACGGCTGGTGGCGTTCGCGGAAAATCTGCCAGGTCTTGACCGCCAGCAGCAGCGGGAAAATATAGGCGAAGTAACCCAGCACCATGAACAGGATGTCGGCGAAGTAGGCACCGGCACGCCCGGCCGCATTCTGCACCTGGTCGACGTTGCTGGTGTGGCTGAAGCCCGGGTCCGACGTATCGTAGGTCAGCAGCGCCATCCACAGGTACAGGCACAGCGCGCCGACAGCGATCAACGCACCTTCCTTGAGGCGATAATGCAGCTGCTGCCGCCACAGTGGCACAGGCAATGGAGCTGGAGTTGCGGTGGATTTCTTCAAAACGCGTCTATTCCTGCGCGTGGTGCGCGTCCAATAGTGATCGGCCGCTGCGCGACCAACGAACCACTACTTTTAACATTACTGCCCGCCAGCCGCCATGGCGGCACGCCGTATGGGGGTTTGGCCGGGGGCGAATTCATATAGCTGCAATTTGAGCATGCATTTTCTTTTGTGACAAAGGCTTATGCTGTGTTTTTGCACAGGTGTGACAGCAAATGTAGCGGATGGTGCCTGCGGTTTGATGAATGTGTAGGAAATTGCCCTGAATTGCCGCAAAACGGCCTCACCTCCCTGTAGGAGGTAGCTTGTGCAGGTTACCGCGCTGGCTTTGAGGCACCCAAAGAGATTGACCCCGCTTTTGACCCAAGCCATGCTGCCCTCTCCCCTCCCCCACCGCACGATAGACCATGCTCACCTGGCTGACCCGCGACTCGCTGACCTTCCCGCCCCTGGAAAAGGCGCTGCACGACCCCAACGGCCTACTGGCCGCCGGCGGTGACCTGAGCCCCGAGCGCCTGGTGCAGGCGTATCGCCATGGCTGCTTCCCGTGGTACCAGGACGGCCAACCGATCCTGTGGTGGTCACCCGACCCGCGCACGGTGTTGTTGCCTGACCAGTTGCATGTGTCACGCTCGCTGGCCAAGCTGATGCGCCAAGGCCGCTACCAGGTCAGCTTCGACACCGACTTCCCGGCCGTGATCGCCGCCTGCGCCGCGCCTCGCGACTACGCTGACGGCACCTGGATCACCGACACCATGCGCAACGCCTACTGCGAACTGCACCGCCGTGGCATCGCCCATTCGGTCGAAGTTCGCCAGGACGGCGAACTGGTCGGGGGCCTGTACGGCCTCGCCATGGGCCAGCTGTTCTTTGGCGAATCGATGTTCAGCCGCGCCGACAACGCCTCCAAGGTCGGCTTCGTGACCTTGGTCAACCACCTGCGAGACGCCGGCTTCGTGCTTATCGACTGCCAGATGCCGACCAACCACCTGCACAGCCTGGGCGCCCACGCCATCAGCCGTGCCGAGTTCGCTAGCTACCTGGCACGCCACCTTGACCAACCCAACAGTGCTTCATGGGTTGCCTAGGCGAGTTCCCGTAGCTGGCTTACACTTAAAACAAAGTCTCACCGAAGGGGTTGATCATGACAGAGTTGGCGCGCTTGAAGTTCTATGCCACTCAGCCCCACTCCTGCAGCTACCTGCCGGAGGAGCAGGCGACCACGCTGTTCCTCGACCCCAGCCAGCCGATGGACGTGCACGTGTACGCCGATTTGTCGGAAATGGGCTTTCGCCGCAGTGGCGACCACCTGTACCGCCCACACTGCCAGAACTGCAATGCCTGCGTGCCGGCGCGCATCCCGGCGGCGCGTTTCATCCCCAACCGCCAGCAGCGTCGCATACTCAAACGTAACGCCGACCTGACCGTAACCGCAGCGCGCCCGGCGTTCAAGGAAGAGTACTTCGAGCTGTACCGGCGCTATATCGAAACGCGCCACGCCGATGGCGACATGTACCCGCCCAGCCGCGATCAGTTTTCCACCTTCCTGGTACGCGACCTGCCGTTCTGCTGGTTCTACGAATTTCGCCTGGAAGGCCGGTTGATGGCGGTGGCAGTGTGCGACCTGCTGCCCAATGGCCTGTCAGCGGTGTACACCTTCTACGAGCCGGACGAGGAGCGCCGCAGCCTCGGCCGTTTCGCCATTCTCTGGCAGATCACCGAAGCGCTGCGCCAGAACCTGGAGGCGGTTTACCTGGGCTACTGGATCAAGAACTGCAAGAAGATGAACTACAAGACGCAGTACCGACCTATCGAGCTGCTGATAAACCAGCGCTGGGTCACCCTCAACTGAAAGCATTGGCTTGACACGCAGTTTTCCGGCATAATCCACGCCACTTTTTTGCCCGGTGCGGATATGCGTCGGGCTAACACTGGATCCGAGGGCTCAACTGCATGTCGAAAGAAGACAGCTTCGAAATGGAAGGTACTGTCGTCGACACCCTGCCCAACACCATGTTCCGCGTGGAGTTGGAAAACGGGCACGTCGTAACCGCGCACATCTCCGGAAAGATGCGCAAGAACTACATCCGTATTCTCACTGGCGACAAGGTCCGCGTCGAGCTGACGCCGTACGACCTGAGCAAGGGCCGCATCACCTACCGTGCGCGCTAAACTCAAGCCATGAAAAAGCCCGGCCAGGTGCCGGGCTTTTTTGTGCCTTTTGAAACTGCAGGGGCTGCAAAGCAGCCCCTGCACATCACGCGACCTCAGCGGTGGTTTCGAAGTCGAACACCAGTTCGCCATCGCGCAGGTCGACATGCACCACGCCACCATGCTCGGCCAGCTCGCCAAACAGGATCTCCTCGGCCAGCGGCCGCTTGATCTTGTCCTGGATCAGCCGCGCCATTGGCCGCGCACCCATCTGCACGTCATAGCCCGAAACCGCCAGCCAACCGCGCGCTTCATCGCTGACTTCCAGCAGCACACGCTTGTCTTCCAGTTGCGCCTGCAATTCGATAAGGAACTTGTCGACGATGCTTTTGATCGTCTCCGTGCTCAGGCGGCCAAACTGGATGATGGTATCCAGACGGTTGCGGAACTCTGGCGTGAAGCTCTTGCGGATCACTTCCATGGCATCGGACGCGTGGTCCTGATGAGTGAAGCCGATCGACGCCCGCGCGGCGGTTTCTGCACCGGCGTTGGTGGTCATGATCAGGATCACGTTACGGAAGTCGGCCTTGCGCCCGTTGTTGTCGGTCAAGGTACCGTGGTCCATCACCTGCAGCAGCAGATTGAAGACTTCCGGGTGGGCCTTCTCGATTTCATCGAGCAACAATACGCAGTGCGGCTGCTTGGTGATCGCCTCGGTCAACAAGCCACCCTGGTCAAAACCAACATAACCCGGCGGCGCACCAATCAAACGCGACACGGTGTGACGCTCCATGTACTCAGACATGTCGAAACGCACCAACTCCACACCCAGCGCCTTGGCCAGTTGCCGCGCCGCTTCGGTCTTGCCGACGCCGGTAGGGCCGGCGAACAGGAACGAACCCACCGGCTTGTCTGGCGACTTGAGGCCGGCACGGGACAGCTTGATCGCGGTGGCCAGCGAGTCGATTGCCTGGTCCTGGCCAAACACGGTCAGTTTCAGGTCGCGCTCAAGGTTACGCAGCAGCTCCTTGTCGGAACTGGTGACGTGCTTCGGCGGAATTCGCGCAATCTTGGCGACGATGTCCTCCACTTGCGGCACATCAATGCGCTTGACGCGATTGGCCTCTGGCTGCAGGCGCTGGTAGGCCCCAGCCTCGTCGATCACATCAATGGCCTTGTCAGGCATGTGCCGGTCGTTGATGTAGCGCGAAGCCAGTTCGGCGGCGGCGCGCAGGGCTTCGTCGCTGTACTCGATGTTGTGGTGGCTTTCGAAACGCCCTTTCAGGCCGCGCAGAATGCCCACGGTGTCTTCGACCGATGGCTCGCTGACATCCACCTTCTGGAAGCGCCGCGCCAGGGCACGGTCCTTCTCGAAGATGCCGCGAAACTCCTGGAACGTGGTCGAACCGATGCAGCGGATTTCACCCGACGACAGCAGCGGCTTGAGCAGGTTGGAGGCATCCATCACCCCGCCCGACGCCGCACCGGCGCCGATGATGGTGTGAATTTCGTCGATGAACAGAATGGCCTGCGGACGCTTGCGCAGCTCACCGAGCAGCGCCTTGAAGCGCTTCTCGAAGTCACCACGGTATTTGGTACCGGCCAGCAAGGCGCCCAGATCGAGGGAGTACACCACGCTCTGTGCCAGCAGGTCAGGCACCTGACCATCGACGATGCGCTTGGCCAGGCCTTCGGCGATGGCCGTCTTGCCCACGCCAGCCTCACCCACCAGCAGCGGGTTGTTCTTGCGCCGACGGGCCAGGATTTGCGCCACGCGTTCCACTTCCTGCTCACGACCTACCAGCGGGTCGATACGGCCGGCACGGGCCAGCTCGTTCAAGTTGCTGGCGTAGGCGTCCAGCGGGTTGCTCGAAGAGGAGGTTTCGCCGCCCTCTTCGTCCTGCATGTCCTGCTCGCTTTCAGACTGCGCACCATGCCCTGGCACCTTGGAGATGCCATGGGCGATGTAGTTGACCACGTCGATACGGGCCACGCTCTGCTGCTTGAGCAGGAACACGGCCTGGCTTTCCTGTTCGCTGAAGATCGCCACCAGCACGTTGGCGCCGGTCACTTCGCGCTTGCCAGAGCTTTGCACGTGGAACACGGCACGCTGCAGCACGCGCTGGAAGCCCAGGGTTGGCTGGGTTTCACGGTCTTCGTCGTTGACAGGGATCAACGGCGTGGTGGAGTCGATGAACTCTTGCAGGTCATGCTTGAGCTTGTCGAGATTGGCGCCACAGGCGCGCAGAACGGTCGCGGCAGCCTCATTGTCAAGGAGTGCCAGCAGCAGATGCTCGACGGTCATGAACTCATGACGCTTCGAACGAGCCTCCTTGAAGGCAAGATTGAGGGTGACTTCGAGCTCGCGGTTTAACATAGCTTCACCTCATACCCAAGTGGTCGGCGATTAACCGTCCTTCTCGATTTCACAGAGTAGCGGATGCTGGCTTTCCCTGGCGTATTGGTTGACCTGCATGGCCTTTGTTTCGGCGATGTCACGGGTAAACAATCCGCACACTGCCCGCCCCTCGGTATGGACGGTCAGCATGATCTTGGTCGCCAGCTCGCGGTTCAGACTGAAGAACGTCTCGAGCACTTCGACGACGAAATCCATTGGTGTGTAGTCATCGTTGAACAAAACCACCTTGTACATCGGTGGCGCCTGCAGGATCGGCTTGGCTTCCTGAACTGCAAGACCTGAGCCGTCGTCCTCATTCGATTGCGGGCGATCCTGATTGAATGTTAGTCGAATCTCACTAGGTGCATGCATGGAAAGAATTTCATCATGAGCGTCAGGTTAAGGTTGCGGGTTGACTGCACAGGCCACCGCCGGCGCAGGCGCCGCGTGACCTTGACTATCGGCAAAACGGTGTTACAACCAATAAGAACCCACCGTGGTCGATAAAGATCCGCGCAGTCAACCAGATTTTTCGCAAGGTTCGTATGCGGATGAAGTGGATGATACTCCAGTGATGGAGTCCTTTGCAGAGGGACATAGGGATGGCAAGCGGTAAAGTCAAGTGGTTCAACAATGCCAAGGGCTATGGATTCATCAATGAGGAAGGTAAATCCGATGACCTGTTCGCCCATTATTCCGCCATCCGAATGGACGGATACAAGACCCTGAAGGCTGGCCAGGCCGTGGTGTTCGACATCGTCCAGGGCCCCAAAGGCTTGCACGCCGTTGAAATCAAAGATGCTGCGGCCGCCGCGGCAGAGGCTGCCAGACCCCTGGGTGAGCCGCAAAGCGAAACTGCAAAAGCCTGACTGCCTGCGCTGTGCCGATAGACGAAAAAACCGGCCGTTTCTTTACAGGAGGCGGCCGGTTTTCTGTTGCCTTACATGTGTTTGATCATTTCATCGCCAAAGCCTGAGCTGCTTACCAGCTTGGCGCCTTCCATCAACCGCTCGAAATCGTAGGTCACGGTCTTGGCCGCAATGGCACCATTGGTGCCTTTGATGATCAGGTCGGCGGCCTCGGTCCACCCCATGTGGCGCAGCATCATCTCTGCCGAGAGGATCACCGAGCCCGGGTTGACCTTGTCCTGCCCGGCATACTTGGGCGCCGTGCCGTGAGTGGCCTCGAACATGGCCACGGTGTCGGACAGGTTGGCGCCCGGGGCAATGCCGATACCGCCCACCTCCGCCGCCAGGGCATCGGACAGGTAGTCACCGTTGAGGTTGAGGGTGGCGATCACGTCGTACTCGGCCGGGCGTAGCAGGATCTGCTGCAGCATGGCGTCGGCAATGGCGTCCTTGACGATGACCTCGCGACCGGTCTTGGGGTTCTTGAATTTCATCCACGGGCCACCATCGAGCAGTTCAGCGCCGAACTCGTCACGCGCCACCTCGTACCCCCAGTCCTTGAACGCGCCCTCGGTGAACTTCATGATGTTGCCCTTGTGCACCAGGGTCAGCGATTCGCGGTCGTTATCCACCACGTATTGCAGGGCCTTGCGCACCAGACGCTTGGTACCCTCCTTAGACACCGGTTTGATGCCAATGCCGCAATCCTGGTCGAAGCGGATCTTGGTGACCCCCATTTCCTCCTTGAGAAACTTGATCACCTTGTTCGCCTCGGGCGACCCGGCCTTCCACTCGATGCCGGCATAGATGTCTTCGGAGTTCTCGCGGAAGATCACCATGTCGACGTCGCCCGGCTTTTTCACCGGGCTCGGTACACCCTGGAACCACAGCACCGGCCGCAGGCATACATACAGGTCCAGTTGTTGGCGCAGGGCCACGTTGAGCGAGCGGATGCCGCCACCGACCGGGGTGGTCAGCGGGCCCTTGATCGACACCACGTAATCACGCACGGCATCGAGGGTTTCCTGCGGCAACCAAGTATCCTGGTCATACTTTTGGGTGGCTTTCTCGCCAGCGTATACCTCCATCCAGGCGATCTTGCGCTTGCCGCCGTAGGCCTTCTCCACGGCGGCATCGACCACCTTGATCATTACCGGCGAAACATCGACGCCGATCCCGTCGCCTTCAATGTAAGGAATGATCGGATGATCAGGCACGTTAAGCGAATGGTCTGCATTGACGGTAATTTTGGTGCCGTCGGTCGGAACCTTGATTTTCTGGTATCCCATGCTTGCACTACTCCGCTGTCGGGTGTGGTTTGGACATCGTGCGATCCACTGAGCCTAAACCACATCTGCCGACCTGCAAGGCATGCGACAACCCGCCGCATTGCCGCTTAGTCTTTGGTCTTATAAATGGGCCGATATCACTTGGCCTTGCTGATTAGCCCGAATGGTTTGGTATACTCCGCCGCGACCGAAGGGTCATCGGGGCGAATCCCAGGAAAATGCGGACCGCCCTAGGCCATGAATGGCCATAAAGCCTGGGTTGTTACCGCAGCTCAGCACTTGACGCTCGACTGATGCATCCACCATCACCGCTCGCAGCCTCTCGACTTTCCGCTCATGGCGCTGCCAGGGCGATGCGCCTACCCTGCGCACCACGAGACTCGAGCACGCTCAGCACACAGAGAGTTAACCCGCATGCCCACCCGTTCCAAGATCATCTATACCTTCACCGACGAAGCCCCCGCCCTCGCCACTTACTCGCTGCTGCCGATCATCGAAGCGTTCACCGCTTCGGCTGACATCGCTGTCGAAACTCGCGACATCTCCCTGGCTGGCCGTATCCTTGCCGCCTTCCCGGAGCAACTGGGCGCAGAGAAGCAAGTAGGCGATCACCTGGCGGAACTGGGCCAGCTGGCTACCACCCCTGAAGCCAACATCATCAAGCTGCCAAACATCAGCGCCTCGGTACCGCAGCTCAAAGCCGCGATCAAGGAACTGCAAGGCAAGGGCTTCAACATCCCTGACTACGCCGACGAGCCGGCCACCGCGGAAGAAAAAGAATCCCGTGCCCGCTACGACCGCATCAAGGGTTCCGCCGTGAACCCGGTGCTGCGCGAAGGCAACTCCGACCGCCGCGCGCCGCTGTCGGTCAAGAACTACGCCCGCAAGCACCCACACAAGATGGGCGCCTGGGCCGCCGACTCCAAGTCGCACGTTGCCCACATGACTCAAGGCGACTTCTACGGCAGCGAAAAAGCCGCGCTGATCGAAGCTGACGACAGCCTGCGCATCGAGCTGGTCGGCAGAGACGGCAGCACCACCGTGCTGAAAGAAAAAACCGCCGTCAAAGCTGCTGAAGTCATCGACTGCGCCACCCTGAGCCGCAAGGCCCTGAAAGCCTTCATCGCCGAGCAGATCGCCGATGCCAAGGCCGCCGGCGTGCTGCTGTCGGTGCACCTGAAAGCTACCATGATGAAGGTCTCCGACCCGATCATGTTCGGCGTCATCGTCGAAGAGTTCTACAACGACGTGCTGACCAAGCACGCCGCTGCCCTGGCCGAAGTAGGCTTCAACGCCAACAACGGTATCGGCGACCTGTACGCCCGCATCAAGGACCTGCCAGCTGACAAGCAGGCCGAGATCGAAGCCGACATCCAGGCCCTGTACGCCGAGCGCCCGGCCCTGGCCATGGTCAACTCCGACAAAGGCATCACCAACCTGCACGTGCCGAGCGACGTGATCGTCGACGCCTCGATGCCGGCCATGATCCGTGACTCGGGCAAGATGTGGAACACCGCAGGCGAACTGCAAGACGCCAAGGCCGTGATCCCGGACCGCTGCTACGCCGGCATCTACCAGGCCACCATCGAAGACTGCAAGGTCAACGGTGCCTTCGACCCGACCACCATGGGCAGCGTGCCGAACGTTGGCCTGATGGCGCAAAAGGCCGAAGAGTATGGCTCCCATGACAAGACCTTCCAGGTCAAGGCTGACGGCGTGGTTCGTGTAGTCGATGGCAAGGGCAACGTGGTGCTGGAGCAGAACGTCGAAGCCGGTGACATCTTCCGTATGTGCCAGACTAAGGACGCGCCGATCCAGGACTGGGTCAAGCTGGCCGTCAACCGTGCCCGCCTGAGCAACACCCCGGCGGTGTTCTGGCTGGACCCGGCTCGCGCCCACGACGGCGTCATGATCGAGAAGGTGCAGAAGTACCTGAAAGATCACGACACCACCGGCCTGGACATCCGCATCCTGGCACCGGTCGACGCCATCAAGTTCTCCCTGGCCCGCATCCGCGAAGGCAAGGACACCATCTCGGTGACCGGCAACGTGCTGCGTGACTACCTGACCGACCTGTTCCCGATCATGGAGCTGGGCACCAGCGCCAAGATGCTGTCGATCGTACCGCTGATGAGCGGCGGTGGCCTGTTCGAAACCGGCGCCGGCGGTTCGGCTCCGAAGCACGTGCAGCAGCTGGTTGAAGAGAACTTCCTGCGCTGGGATTCGCTGGGTGAATTCCTGGCCCTGGCCGCTTCCCTGGAGCACCTGGGCAACACCTACGACAACCCGCGCGCCAAGGTTCTGGCCAACACCCTGGACCAGGCTACCGGCAAGTTCCTCGACACCAACAAGTCGCCGTCGCGCAAAGTCGGCGGTATCGACAACCGCGGCAGCCACTTCTACCTGACCCTGTACTGGGCCGAGGCCCTGGCCGCTCAGACGGACGACGCAGCCCTGCAGGCACGCTTCGCACCACTGGCAAAAACCCTGGCCGAGAACGAAGCGACCATCGTCGCCGAGCTCAACGCCGTTCAGGGCAAGCCAGCCGACATCGGCGGCTACTACGCCCCGGATGCCGAGCTGACCGCCAAGGTGATGCGCCCAAGCCAGACCCTGAACAGCGCCATCGCTGCCCTGTAAGGTTCGCTTGAAGTAACAGCACAAACCCCGGCCACGCACCGGGGTTTGTGCTTTCTGGAAAACAAGCGCGGTCCCTGCAGGAGCGGGTTTACCCGCGAATACGGTGGTGAAACCACTGCCCCATTCACGGGTTAACCCGCTTCTACAGGGCCCTGCAGACCGTTGAGGAGATGCTCATGACCTGGCAACCCCACATCACCGTCGCCACCATCGTCGAACACGAAGGCAAGTTCCTCTTCGTCGAGGAATTCAAAGCCAACCAGCACGTCTTCAACCAGCCGGCCGGCCACCTCGAACCCAACGAGACCCTGCCCCAGGCCGCCCTGCGCGAAACCCTGGAGGAAACCGCCTGGGAAGTCGAGCTGACCGGCGTGGTCGGCATCTACCTGTACACCGCCCCCAGCAACGGCGTGACCTACCAGCGCATCTGCTTCGCCGCCCGCCCCGTGCGCCATCACGCCGACCTGGCACTGGACAGCGACATCGTCCGCGCCGTGTGGCTGACCCGCGACGAACTGCTGGCCGACCCTACTCGCTGGCGCAGCGAGCTGGTGCCGCGCTGCCTGGATGACTACCTCAAAGGCCCGCTGCACAGCCTCAACCTGCTACGCGACTGACGCAGCGCCGCGGTTTTGATAGAATCGGCGTTTTTCCCCCTTGATACACACCGGTACCCATGACCAGCCCAGCACTTAAAGACCCCGCCAAGACCCGCGTCATCGTCGGCATGTCCGGCGGCGTGGACTCTTCCGTCTCAGCCCTTCTGCTCATCGAGCAGGGCTACCAGGTGGAAGGGCTGTTCATGAAGAACTGGGAAGAGGACGACGGCACCGAATACTGCACCGCCCGTGAAGACCTGGCCGACGCCCAGGCCGTGTGCGACCGTATCGGCATCAAGCTGCACACCGCCAACTTCGCCGCCGAATACTGGGACAACGTGTTCGAGCACTTCCTTGAGGAATACAAGGCTGGCCGCACCCCCAACCCCGACATCCTCTGCAACCGCGAAATCAAGTTCAAGGCGTTCCTCGACTACGCCCTGTCGCTGGGTGCCGACCTGATCGCCACCGGCCACTATGTGCGCCGCCGCGATACTGGCGCGCTCACCGAACTGCTCAAGGGCCTGGACCCGAACAAGGACCAGAGCTACTTCCTGCACGCCGTCGGCGGCCAGGAAATCGCCCGCACGCTGTTCCCGGTCGGTGAACTGGAAAAGCCCGAAGTACGCGCCATCGCCGAAAAGCACGGCCTGGCCACCGCCAAGAAGAAAGATTCCACCGGCATCTGCTTCATTGGCGAGCGCCGCTTCAGCGACTTCCTCAAGCAGTACCTGCCGGCCCAGCCGGGCGACATTGAAACCACCGAAGGTGAAGTGATCGGCCGCCACCATGGCCTGATGTACCACACCATCGGCCAGCGCCAGGGCCTGGGCATTGGCGGCCTGAAAGATGCCAGTGACGAGCCGTGGTACGTGCTGCACAAGGACCTGGCCCGCAACGTGCTGGTGGTCGGCCAGGGCAACGAGCACCCATGGCTGTTCTCCCGCGCCCTGCTGGCCTCGGACATTTTCTGGGTCAACCCGGTCGACCTCGGCAGCCCACGCCAGTTGACTGCCAAGGTGCGCTACCGCCAGAGCGACCAGCGATGCACCCTGGAACGCACCGCCAGCGGCTACCGCGCCGTGTTCGACGAGCCTCAGCGCGCCGTAACGCCGGGCCAGTCAGTGGTGTTCTATGACGGCGAAGTGTGCCTGGGCGGTGGCGTGATCGAGGCTGCCGAGCCGTGGAGCCCGCGCGCATGAGCAACCTGCAGGAGCAGCTGATCGCATTGGGCGGTGTGTTCCAGGCCGCCGTGCTTGTCGACCGCATCGCCCGCACCGGCCAGGCCAGTGAAGCCAATATCGGCTGCATGCTGGGCAGCCTGCTGGTGTGTGACCCCAAAGACACCCTGGAGGTGTTCGGCGGTGACGACCTGAACCTGCGCGACGGCTACCGAGCGCTGATCGGCGCCCTCGAGCGCGACCCCAACAGCCTGCAGCGCGAGCCACTGCGCTACGCCCTGTCGATGCTGGGCCTGGAACGCCAGCTGAACAAGCGTGGTGACCTGCTGGACACCATCGGCAACCGACTGCCGCAAATCCAGTCGCAGGCCGAGCATTTCGGCCTGGTTCACGAAAACGTCATCGCTTCCAGTGGAGCCTTGTATCAAGACACCCTGAGCACCTTGCGCCAGCGCATTCAGGTGCACGGCGACATGCGCTTCCTGCAGCAGCCCAACAACGCCTCGAAGATCCGCGCCTTGCTGCTGGCCGGCATCCGCGCCGCGCGACTGTGGCGGCAACTGGGCGGGCACCGCTGGCAGCTGGTGTTTAGCCGGCGCAAGTTGCTGAACGAACTGTACGACATGATGCGCAGCCCCACCTGACGGGCTGGGCGGCCCTTTGTGGGAGCGGGCGTGCCCGCGAAGCAGGCGACGAGGTGTATGGCACCGGCTACGCCGGTGTTCGCGGGCACGCCTGCTCCCACAGGGGCTGCCACCAGATCCAAATTGGGCCGACCTTTGGTCAGCCACCCGACCCAGGCGCAATTTTCATGTATGATATGCGCCCTTCCAAAAGCCTGACTGTCCGAGAACACCCCATGCAGCTTTCTTCGCTCACTGCGGTTTCCCCTGTAGACGGCCGTTATGCCGGCAAAACCCAGGCCTTGCGCCCCATTTTCAGCGAATTCGGCCTGATCCGTTTCCGCGCCCTGGTCGAAGTGCGCTGGCTGCAGCGCCTGGCCGCCCACCCGCAAATCGGCGAAGTGCCGGCGTTCTCCGCCGAAGCCAACGCCCTGCTGGACAGCCTGGCCAACGATTTCAAGCTGGAGCACGCCGAGCGCGTCAAGGAAATCGAGCGCACCACCAACCACGACGTCAAGGCCATTGAATACCTCCTCAAGGAGCAGGCCGCCAAGCTGCCTGAGCTGGCCAAGGTCAGCGAGTTCATCCACTTCGCCTGCACCAGCGAGGACATCAACAACCTGTCCCACGCCCTGATGCTGCGCGCTGGCCGTGACGAAGTGCTGTTGCCGCTGATGCGCCAGGTCGCCGACGCCATCCGCGCCCTGGCCCACGCCCACGCCGAAGTGCCAATGCTGTCGCGTACCCATGGTCAGCCGGCTTCCCCGACCACCCTGGGTAAAGAACTGGCCAACGTCGTGTACCGCCTGGAGCGCCAGATCGCCCAGGTTGCCGCCGTGCCGCTGCTGGGCAAGATCAACGGCGCCGTGGGCAACTACAACGCCCACCTGTCGGCCTACTCGCAGATCGACTGGGAAGAGAACGCCCGCGCCTTCATCGAAGACGAACTGGGCCTGCAGTTCAACCCGTACACCACCCAGATCGAGCCGCACGACTACATCGCCGAGCTGTTCGACGCCATCGCCCGCTTCAACACCATCCTGATCGACTTCGACCGTGATGTGTGGGGCTACATTTCGCTGGGTTACTTCAAGCAGAAGACCGTTGCCGGCGAAATCGGTTCGTCGACCATGCCGCACAAGGTCAACCCGATCGACTTCGAAAACTCCGAAGGCAACCTGGGTATCGCCAACGCGCTGTTCCAGCACCTGGCCAGCAAGCTGCCGATCTCGCGCTGGCAGCGTGACCTGACCGACTCCACCGTGCTGCGCAACCTGGGCGTGGGCTTTGCCCACAGCGTGATCGCCTTCGAGGCCAGCCTGAAAGGCATCGGCAAGCTGGAAGTCAACGAAGCTCGCATCGCCGCCGATCTGGACGCCTGCTGGGAAGTGTTGGCCGAGCCGATCCAGACCGTGATGCGCCGCTTCAACATCGAAAACCCCTACGAGAAGCTCAAAGAGCTGACCCGTGGCAAGGGCATCACCCCAGAAGCGCTGCTGACCTTCATCGACGGCCTGGACATGCCAGCCGAAGCCAAGGCCGAGCTCAAGCAGCTGACCCCCGCTACCTACATCGGTAACGCGGCGGCCCAGGCCAAACGCATCTAAGCTGAGCGTCGCGTACAACGCCCGGCCTGGCCGGGCGTTTTTATTCCCGTACGAAAATTACGTTTTTTCAATAGGTTGAACATGAATCCTGATACTCCACTGCAGCTGCTCGGCGGCATCTCGGCCCGCGAATTCATGCGCGACTACTGGCAGAAGAAGCCGCTGCTGGTACGCCAGGCCTTCCCGGACTTCATCAGCCCGATCGACCCCGACGAGCTCGCCGGCCTGGCCCTGGAAGACGAGGTCGAGTCGCGTATCGTGCTGGAGCACGGCGCGCACCCGTGGGAACTGCGCCGCGGCCCGTTCAGCGAAGACACCTTCGCCGAACTGCCGGAAAAAGACTGGACCCTGCTGGTACAGGCCGTTGACCAGTTCGTTCCGGAAGTGGCCGAACTGCTGGAAAACTTCCGCTTCCTGCCCAGCTGGCGTATCGATGACGTGATGATCAGCTTCGCCGCCCCGGGTGGCAGCGTCGGCCCGCACTTCGACAACTACGACGTGTTCCTGCTGCAGGGCCACGGCCAGCGCAACTGGAAGATCGGCCAGATGTGCAGCAGTGACAGCCCGCTGCTGGAGCACGCCGACCTGCGTATCCTGGCCGAGTTCGAGCAGAGTGAAGAGTGGACCCTGGAGCCCGGCGACATGCTCTACCTGCCACCGCGCCTGGCCCACTACGGCGTAGCCGTGGATGACTGCCTGACCTACTCGGTCGGCTTCCGCGCACCGAGCGCTGCCGAAGTGCTGACCCACTTCACCGACTTCCTCGGCCAGTTCCTGCCCGACGAAGAGCGCTACAGCGACGCCGACGCCCAGCCGGTCAGCGACCCGCACCAGATCCAGCACGATGCCCTCGACCGCCTCAAGGCGCTGCTCGACAAGCACATGGGCGACAAGGACCTGCTGCTGACCTGGTTCGGCCAGTTCATGACCGAGCCGCGCTACCCCGAGCAGATCGTTGGCGAAGAGCTGAGCGAGGAAGAGCTGATCGACGCCCTTGAGCAGGGCGCCATCCTGATCCGCAACCCCAGCGCACGCCTGGCCTGGTCGGAATTCGAAGACGACCTGCTGCTGTTCGCCAGCGGCCGTAGTTGCCCACTGCCCGGCAAACTGCGAGAGCTGCTGAAGCTGGTATGTGCGGCCGACGCCTTGCACATCGACAACCTGGCCGAGTGGCTGCAGGACGAAGATGGCCTTATGCTGGTACAGCAGTTGGTCAAACAAGGGAGCCTGGGATTCGCCAATGAATAAGATCAGCGTTCGCCTCGCCGATTGGCACAAAGACAACGCCGACATCCGCCGAATCCGTGAAGCCGTGTTCGTCGCCGAGCAGCACATTCCGCCAGAGCTGGAGTTCGATTCGGAAGACCAGGATGCCCTGCACTTCCTGGCCCTGGAAGGCGACTATCCGATCGGTACTGCGCGCCTGCTGGCCGACGGCACCATCGGGCGCATCTCGGTGCTCAAGGACTGGCGTGGCCTGAAGGTGGGCGATGCGTTGGTCAATGCGGTCATCGTCGAAGCGCAGAACCGCGACCTGAAACAGCAGATGCTCAGCGCCCAGGTACACGCCACGCCGTTCTATGAGCGGTTGGGCTTTCGCGTAGTCAGCGAGGAATTCCTCGAAGCTGGCATCCCGCATGTCGACATGGTGCGCGACTCGCGCCCCTGATCCATCACCTGTGCCGGCCGCTTCGCGGGTAAACCCGCTCCTACAAGCATCACGCTTCCCTGTAGGAGCGGGTTTACCCGCGAAGAGGCCGGCACAGGCCATCTACATCCCCGCTGACAAAAAACCTGTACATCCATCCAGATAAAACTTGCCTCTGCGCCCCCGCTTGCGCATCCTATGGCCCACCACCCCGATGAAGCGTCCCCGGCCATGCGCCTGTTTCTCTGCGAAAAACCCTCCCAGGCAAAAGACATCGCCAAAGTGCTCGGCGCCAACCGCAAAGGCGACGGCTGCTGGCAAGGCACCGACATCTGCGTCACCTGGTGCATTGGCCACCTGCTGGAAACCGCCCCGCCCGACAGCTATGACGAACGTTACAAGCGCTGGAACCTGGCCGACCTGCCGATCATTCCAGACAAGTGGAAGATGCTGGTAAAGCCCAAGACCGCCAGCCAGTTCAAGGCGGTCAAGCGCCTGCTCGGTGAAGCGCGGGAGCTGGTGATTGCCACCGACGCCGACCGCGAAGGCGAAATGATTGCCCGCGAGCTGGTCGAGCACTGCCGCTACCGAGGCCCGGTGCAGCGCCTGTGGCTGTCGGCGCTGGATGACGCCTCCATCCGCAAGGCCCTGGCGCGCCTGCTGCCAGGCCACGAGACGTTCAACCTGTACCACTCGGCGCTGGGCCGCTCGCGCGCCGACTGGCTGATCGGCATGAACATGAGCCGGCTGTTCACCTTGCTGGGCCGCCAATCCGGCTACCAGGGTGTGCTGCCGGTAGGCCGCGTGCAAACGCCGACCTTGCGCCTGGTGGTCGACCGCGACCGCAGCATCGCCAACTTCGTACCGGTGCCGTTCTGGGCCATCGACGTCCAGCTGGAACACGCCGGCCAACGCTTCAATGCCCAATGGCGCGCCCCCGAAGACGTCTGCGATGACCAAGGCCGCTGCCTGAAGCAAGACCTGGCACAGCGGGCCGCCACCGACATCGGCCATGCCGGCACTGCCCGAGCGGTAAAGGTAGCGACCGAGCGTGTGCGCGAAGCAGCACCGCTGCCCTTCGACCTTGGCACCCTGCAGGAGCTGTGCTCGAAAAAGTTCGGCCTCGGCGCCCAGGAAACCCTCGACATTGCCCAGGCACTGTACGAAACACACAAGTTGATCACCTACCCGCGCAGTGATTGCGGCTATTTGCCACAAAGCCAGCACGCCGAGGCACCCGCCATCCTCGCCGCCCTGCAACGGGCCGATGCCAGCCTGGCACCGCTGCAGCCCTACCTGGAGCCGCAACGCCGCTCGCGGGCGTGGAACGACGCCAAAGTCAGCGCTCACCATGGCATCATCCCCACGGCCGCCGCCAGCGACCCCTCGCGCCTGCCGGCCAAGCACAAGGCCGTGTATACCCTGATCCGCGCCCGCTATCTGGCGCAGTTCCTGCCCAACCATGAGTACGACCGCACCCAGGCCGACTTCGACTGCACCGGTCATGCGCTGCGTGCTGTGGGCAAGCAGATCGTCGAGCCGGGCTGGCGCCGCGCCTTGCCCGAGGCGCTCACCCCGGCCAAAGGCCGCGAGGCACCACCGGCCCAGGTGCTGCCGGCGCTTCGCGAAGGCCAGGACTGCAACGTACACGGCCTGCAACTGAAAGACCTGTGGACCCAGCCACCCAAACCGTTTACCGAAGGCGACCTGATCAAGGCGATGAAAAACGTGGCCAAGCTGGTGGATGACCCTCGGCTGAAGCAGAAACTCAAGGAAACCACCGGCATCGGCACCGAGGCCACCCGCGCCAGCATTATCCAGGGTCTGCTCGACCGCGGTTACCTGGTAAAGAACGGCAAGGCGCTGTCGGCCACACCTGCGGCCTTCAGCCTGATCGACGCCGTTCCCCGCGCCATTGCCGATCCCGGCACCACGGCGATCTGGGAGCAGGCGCTGGACATGGTGCAAAGCGGCGAGATGACCCTGGAAGAGTTCGTTGCCCGGCAGTCGGCGTGGATGGGCAAGCTGGTCGAGCGTTGCAGCGGCATGCGCATGACCATCAGCGGGCCAGCGGCCGGGGCGGCCCCGCCCTGGAAGAAGAAACGTCGCGGTGGAGGTGGGAAAAGCAAAGCGGCCGGAAACAAGACAACTCCGAGCAAGCCACGACAGCCGCGGAAAAAGGCAACGTCCTGAAATTTCCGCCTTCTCACGTCCGGTCTCTCTGCGCGTGCCCCCTGTAGGAGCGGGTTCACCCGCGAAGAGGCCAGCCCAGGCAACACATTAACAACAGGCAAACCACAAAACCCGACCAACACATTGGCAGCGTGAAATTTAACTGCTAACTTTTCATGAAAATAAACACAATAATTTTCACGGAAACCCGGCATGTTCAAACAATCCGCCCAGCACGTCGCCAGTTACTACGCCCAGACCTACCCCGCCAACATCCCATTACGCCCTACCCTGCAAGGCCCCCAGGACACCGACGTGCTGATCCTCGGCGCCGGTTTCAGCGGCCTGCACACGGCCCTGCGCCTGACCCAGGCCGGCAAACGCGTAACGCTGCTGGAAGCCAGCCGGGTTGCCTGGGCGGCCTCCGGACGCAACGGTGGCCAGGCGCTGCTGGGCTGGTCGTGCGACATGCCGCCGCTGGAGCAGGCCCTTGGCCTGGAACGCACCCAACGGCTATGGGCCAGCATGTGCTGGGCCGCCGAAGAGATGCGCGAACTGCCCCAGCGCCACGGCTTCGACATCGACTACCGGCAGGGCAGCCTGTGGACTGCGGTATTGCCGCGCCGGGTAAAAATGCTCGAAGAGGCCCTGCATGATGCCGAGCATAAATGGGGTTACGACGCCCTGCGCCTGATCGGCCGTGACGAGTTGCCGCAATGGATCGACAGCCCGCGCTACCAGGCCGCGCTGTACGACGCCAAAGGTGCCCACCTCAACCCGCTGAAACTGGCGCAAGGCCTGGCCAGTACCATCGAGGCTGCTGGCGGGCGAATCTACGAACAGAGCCAGGTGCTCAGCTACCAGCAGGCTCGCGACGGCTATGTCGCCCGTACCGACCGTGGCGAAGTTCGCTGCCAGGTATTGGTGCTGGCCTGCAACGCCTACATCGACCGCCTTGACCGCAGCCTGTCGCGTCGCCTGTTGCCAGTCGGTTCCTACCAGGTCGCCACTGCGCCTCTGGATGCCGACTTGGCCCATTCGTTACTACCTCGCAACAGTTGCGTGATCGACAACCAGTTCGTACCCGACTACTTCCGCCTCACCCCAGACCACCGCCTGCTGTTCGGTGGCGGCTGCACCTACCTGGGCGGCATTCCCAAGGACGTCGCCAGCGCCACCCGCCCGTACCTGGAGCGGGTGTTCCCGCAACTGGCCGGGGTGGCCATCGACTATGCCTGGGGCGGCCATATCGATTGCAGCATCAAGCGCACCCCGGACGTCGGTCGCGAGGGCCAGCGCTACTGGCTGCAGGGCTTCTCCGGTCATGGTGTACTGCCGACCCTGGCGGCGGCGCGGGCGGTGAGTGATGCCATTCTCGGCGATGAAGACCTGTTGGCGCTGTACCAAGGCATCGACAACGGCCGCTTCCCCGGTGGCGACCTGCTGGCTGCGCCATTGGAAGCGGCGGCAAAGGCCTGGTACCGCATGCGCGACCGCGTCTGAAGGGCATCAGTATTGCCTGTGCGGGCCTCTTCGCGGGTGAAAGGGACCTCACAGTGTAGGAGCGGGTTCACCCGCGAAGAGGCCCACACAGGCAACACAACTTCCTGATACCTGCCAAAATTCTTCCTATTCTCAATAGCTCCCTTCGCTTCCTGCACTCAGGAGACACGACCATGAGCTATGTAACCACGAAGGACGGCGTACAGATTTTCTACAAGGACTGGGGCCCGCGCGATGCGCCGGTGATCCACTTCCACCACGGCTGGCCGCTCAGTGCCGATGACTGGGACGCGCAGATGCTGTTCTTCCTCGCTGAAGGCTACCGCGTGGTCGCCCACGACCGGCGGGGCCATGGCCGCTCCAGCCAGGTATGGGACGGCCACGACATGGACCACTATGCCGACGACGTAGCCGCCGTGGTCGCCCACCTGTGCACCCAGGGTGCCGTGCATGTCGGCCACTCGACCGGCGGCGGCGAGGTGGTGCGCTACATGGCCCGGCACCCTGAAGACAAGGTGGCCAAGGCCGTGCTGATCGCGGCCGTCCCCCCCTTGATGGTACAAACCCCCGGCAACCCCGGTGGCCTGCCCAAGTCGGTATTCGACGGCTTCCAGGCCCAGGTTGCCAGCAACCGGGCGCAGTTCTACCGGGATGTACCTGCAGGGCCGTTCTACGGCTACAACCGCCCAGGGGTCGAAGCCAGCGAAGGCATCATTGGCAACTGGTGGCGCCAAGGCATGATCGGCAGTGCAAAGGCCCATTACGATGGCATCGTGGCGTTTTCCCAGACCGATTTCACCGACGACCTGAAGGGCATCCAGCAACCGGTGCTGGTGATGCACGGCGACGATGACCAGATCGTGCCATACGAAAATTCCGGGGTACTGTCGGCCAGGCTGTTGCCCAATGGCACGCTGAAAACCTACAAAGGCTACCCGCATGGCATGCCAACCACCCATGCCGATGTGATCAATGCGGATTTGCTGGCGTTTATCCGTAGCTGATGCGATAGCCTGTACCGGCCCTTTCGCGGGTAAACTCGCGGGATTACGCCATCTTCGTAGGAGCGGGCTTGCCCGCGAAAGGGCCGGCACTGGCAACGCATACATAGCGCCTGCATGCAACTGACAAATATACCAGTTGTACGCACGGCTACTTTATCCGAAGGTAGCATCAATAAAATCACTGCACCGGCAGACTGATCATGCAACAAAATCCAAAGCAGCATTTATTCTATAACCTTGGCCACTTATCAGCAGCAATTGGTATAGACCAATCCATTACACTATTTTCAGCCTCAGGTACTCCACTCGCGGAGCGGTGTGCCGAAACGCTGATAACGGCAGTAAATGCGCAGAACTCCATAACTAACAGCTTACATAGTGACCGTCTTCAAAGTCTGACCTACAGCGCTTATGGGCACAGCCACATTGACCATATCCTGGGATACACAGGGCAACGTTGTGATCCCTTCACGAACCTGTACCTCCTTGGCAACGGCTACCGTGCGTATAGCCCGTGTCTCATGCGCTTTTATTCGCCTGACAACCTCAGCCCTTTTGGCAAGGGGGGGCGAAATGCATATGCCTATTGCGAGGGCGACCCAACGAACAATCTGGACCCCTCCGGCCAGATGCTGAGGAAATTTTTGAATTTCTTCAAGTTAAAACGCGACACCTCGACGCTCTCACCAAACAACAAAAACAAGTACTACAACGATGCTGTCAAGGCTACAGAAAACTTCCCTGCATTGGCCAAATTCCCCAAGTGGTATGATAGCCCACACACGCAAGGAAGACATTTAAAGAAAGCTGCAAAACTAATCAAACACAAAGAAACGCTAGAGAACTGGGAACCTGATAATGATATCAGATACATGCTCAACGATGAGGCACAAGCAGACAATATAACCACCATTTATATTCAAGAAGTTTATGAAACCGCACAAATCATTGAGAAACTATATAGCCCTCCAGAACAGGCCGTCGTCATTCATAAACTACCAACACCCCCTGCGAATTTTTCATTTCAGCCCAAACAATCGAGCGTGAGAGGTCAAACCAAGTGAACTGCCAGGCGTTAAAGCGCAAGGGCAATCTCGCAAACACCTGGCACTGGCAAGCCTAACCGGTGAGTATTACCATCTCCGCCTTCAGAGCGACCTTTGCTCACCTTTTGCCTTTCTCCCTGCGCCCAAAACCCCATGCCCTTCGAACTCACCGTAGAACCCCTCACCCTCCTGATCCTGGCGCTGGTCGCCTTCGTCGCCGGTTTCATCGATGCCATTGCCGGTGGCGGGGGCCTGCTCACCACCCCGGCCCTGCTCACCGCCGGCATGCCACCGCACCTGGTACTGGGCACCAACAAGCTCAGTTCCACCTTCGGCTCGGCCACTGCAGGTTTCACTTACTACAAACGCAAACTGTTCCATCCGGCGCAGTGGCGCCCGGCGTTGTTCGCCACCCTGACCGGGGCGTTGCTCGGCGCCGTCATCGCCCACTACATGCCAGCCGAATGGCTGAACAAGATGCTGCCAGTGATCGTCTTCGCCTGTGGCATCTACCTGTTGTTCGGCGGCACGCCCAAGGCGCCGCTGGATGCCGATGCACCGATCAAGAAAAAGTGGCAAGTGCCGCAAGGCTTCACCCTGGGCTTCTACGACGGCGTAGCTGGCCCGGGTACCGGTGCGTTCTGGACGGTCAGTACCCTGCTGCTGTACCCCATCGACCTGGTACGCGCCAGCGGCGTGGCGCGCAGCATGAACTTCGTCAGCAACATCGCGGCGCTGACGGTGTTCATCATTTCCGGGCAGGTGGACTATATCGTCGGCCTGTGCATGGGCCTGTCGGTCATGGTCGGCGCCTTTTTCGGCGCACGCACGGCGATCAGCGGCGGCAGCAAGTTCATCCGCCCGGTGTTCATCACCGTGGTGCTGGCGTTGACCGTGCGCTTAGCGTGGCAACACTGGTTCGGGCAGGCCTGAGGGGCTTTGGCAATGGAATGACCATTGCCTGCGCCCTGCGCCTAGTCGGAGCACATTGTTCACTGCAGCTAGGACGGGAAAGCAGGGATATCACAGCCCAGCCGCCGCGCAACATACAGATCGATCAGGTAACGGGCAATGGACCGCCCGGCCGGCAGCGGCGGCAGGTCGTGGACGCTGAACCACTTGGCGTCCTCGATCTCGTCCGGCTGCATGACAATCTCGCCCCCGGCATACTCGGCATGGAAACCCAGCATCATCGAATGCGGGAACGGCCAGCACTGGCTGCCGACGTACTGGATGTTCCGCACCTCCAGCGCCACTTCTTCGCGCACTTCGCGCACCAGGCAGTCTTCGGCCGATTCACCCGGCTCGGCAAAACCTGCCAAGGTGCTGTACACCCCGGTAACGAAGCGTGGCGAACGCGCCAACAGGATTTCGTCACCGCGGGTCACCAGCACGATCATGCTGGGTGAAATGCGCGGATAGCTGCGCAGGTCGCAGGGCTGGCAGTACATCGCCCGCTCCCAGCGAATTTGCGTCATCGCCTGGCCGCAACTGCCGCAAAAGCGATGCTCGCGGGCCCAGGTGCCGATTTGTGCGGCATATCCCAGCACCTTGTAGGTGTCGAAGTCGCCTTCGAGCATGAACGCACGCAGGCCGCGCCAGCTGCAGCCAGGCACATCAGTGGCGCTGCGCAGTTCCAGCAGGAACACCGGCTGGCCGTCAAAGTGGCCGATGCCGTGCTCGCACAGCACGTCGAGGTCCTGGCGCTTGAGCCAGTCGCGGGGGAACAGCGCGCCGTTGGCGTCCACCAGAAACCCTTCAGGGCTGCGGGCCACGGCCAGCCCCCCGGTCATCTGTGGGTCGAGTACTGCAGTAGTCCAGCGTGCTGACATGTCGGGGGTTCCTTTACTGCGCGTCCCCCGGCCCGATCAGTCGGCGAACGTCGGTTTCTGTTTGCTCATGTGCGCCGCCACAGCCACGCGCAGGTCTTCGGACTGCAGCATTGCGGCGTTCCAAGTGGCAATGTAGTCCAGGCCATCGTCGATGCGATGGTCACGCATGTAGCTGAGCATTTCCTTGGTGCCGGCTACAGCGATCGGCGATTTTGCGGCAATCTCGCGGGCGATGGCAAAGACGCCGTCCATCAGTGCGGCCTGATCATCATAGACTCGGTTGACCAGGCCGATGCGCAGCGCCTCGTCGGCCTCGACATTACGCCCGGTAAACGCCAGCTCCCGCATGATGCCGTCGCCAATGATGCGTGGCAAACGTTGCAATGTGCCAACATCGGCCGCCATACCCATGTCGATTTCCTTGATCGAGAACTGCGCGTCACTGCTGCAGTAGCGCATGTCGCACGCCGAGATGAGGTCGATGGCGCCGCCGATGCAGTAGCCTTGCACGGCCGCCAGTACGGGTTTGCGGCACGTGTCCACAGCGGTGAACGAGGCCTGCAGCCGCTGGATGGTCTTACGCAGGAAGCGTGCATTGCGGCCCACGTCCTTGCCCATCTGCCCAGCCAGCGAGGCCAGCATCATCAGGTCGATACCGGCGGAAAAGTGCTTGCCAGCGCCGCTGATCACCACCGCGCGCACGGCATCGGTGTCATCGATCCACTGGAAAGTGTCGACGATTTCCTCCCAGAAGGCCGCATTCATCGCGTTGACCTTCTCTGGGCGATTGATCTGAACATGGGCGACGCTGTCGGTCAGTTCGACCTTTAATGCACTGTACTCGGTCACGGGCGGCACTCCTGCGGGCGAAAAGTTCATGGTCCGGATGTTAACTCATGCCGATGACCGTACTTGTGCCAAAAACGGGACTGTATGCCTTGCCTAAGGCGCAATGATCCGGCACCGTGCGCCATCGCTGAATCATAAGGATACATATTCATGTCGCGCTCCCTGACCGGCGCCCTCGCTCACGGTTTCCTGGGCCAGTCGCCGCTTTGGTACAAAGCGGTCATCTGCCTGTTCCTGGTGCTCAATCCGCTTCTGCTGGCAACCATTGGCCCGGCTGCAGCCGGGTGGGCGCTGGTAATCGAGTTCATCTTCACCCTGGGCATGGCGCTGAAGTGCTACCCGCTGATGCCCGGCGGATTGTTGCTGATCGAAGCCCTGCTGTTGCAGATGACCACGCCGCAGGCACTGTACGAAGAACTGCAGCACAACTTCCCGGTAATCCTGCTGCTGATGTTCATGGTCGCCGGTATCCATTTCATGAAGGAACTGCTGCTGTTCCTGTTCTCGCGCATTCTGCTGGGTGTGCGTTCAAAAGCCATGCTGTCGCTACTGTTCTGCGTACTGTCGGCATTCCTTTCGGCGTTTCTCGATGCGCTGACGGTGACGGCCGTGATCATCAGCGCCGCGGTCGGCTTTTATGCGGTCTACCATCGCGTGGCGTCCGGCGCCAACCCGCGTGAAGACAGCGCACTGGACAGCGACCAGCAAGTGGCGCAGTTACACCGTGACGACCTGAACCAGTTCCGCGCGTTCCTGCGCAGCTTGCTGATGCACGGCGCAGTGGGTACCGCCCTGGGTGGCGTGTGCACGCTGGTGGGCGAGCCGCAGAACCTGCTGATCGGCCACGAGATGGGCTGGCACTTCGCTGACTTCTTCCTCAAGGTGGCGCCCGTGTCGATACCGGTGCTGGGTGCCGGCCTGCTGACCTGCGTGTTGCTGGAGAAGCTGCGCCTGTTCGGCTACGGCACGCTGATGCCTGAGACAGTGCGCCAGGTACTGGCTGCCTATGCCGCCGAGGACGATGCCGCACGTACCCAGGCCCAGCGCATCGCGCTGTGGGTACAAGGGCTTGCTGCCCTGATCCTGATCATCTGCCTGGGGCTGCATGTGGCCGAGGTCGGCCTGATCGGCCTGATGGTGATCGTACTGATCACAGCCTTCACCGGCATCACCGACGAGCACCGCCTGGGCCGTGCCTTCCAGGACGCCATGCCATTCACTTCGCTGTTGGTGGTGTTCTTTGCCGTGGTCGCGGTGATTCATCAGCAACAATTGTTCAGCCCATTGATCAGCTGGGTGCTGACGCTGCCGGCCGAACAGCAACCGGGCATGCTGTATCTGGCCAACGGTTTGCTGTCGGCGATCAGCGACAATGTGTTCGTTGCCACCATCTACATCACCGAAGTGAAGCAGGCATTTCTCAACGGCAGCATGAGCCGCGAGCATTTCGAAACACTGGCGGTGGCGATCAACACCGGCACCAACCTGCCAAGCGTGGCGACGCCGAACGGGCAGGCGGCGTTCCTGTTCCTGCTGACCTCGGCCATTGCGCCGCTGATCCGGCTGTCGTATGGGCGGATGGTGTGGATGGCGCTGCCCTATACCGTGGTGATGGGCGGGTTGGGATGGTGGGCGGTGACGTACTGGCTGTGAGGCAGGCCTGTGCGGACCTGTGCGGGCCCTTTCGCGGGTAAACCCGCTCCTGCACGGGTTTACCCGCAGGCAATATCGCCTACAACTTTTTCCCCGCACAGGCGTCGAAACACAGGTACGCCCCATCCGCTCCAAGGAGGTCACCCATGGCGCTGCGCACTACACTGCTGCTTTCCTGCATGACCCTGGCCCTGCTCGGCTGCGCCGGCAACGATCACCCGGCACCGCCGCGCACCCAGCAGGTCGACTTGCAACGCTACCAGGGCACTTGGTATGAACTGGCGCGACTGCCGATGTTCTTCCAGCGTAACTGCGTGAAGTCCGAGGCGCGCTATGGCTTGCGCGAGGACGGCCGTATCGATGTAACCAACCGCTGCCAGGAAAAGGACGGCCAGTGGAATGAAGCCAAGGGCATCGCCGAGGCTCAGCAACCGGGCAGTACCGACAAGCTGTGGGTGCGCTTCGACAACTGGTTCAGCCGCCTGGCACCGGGCCTGACCAAGGGCGAGTACTGGGTGCTGTACCACGACAAGGACTACCGCGTGGCACTGGTCGGCCACCCCAACCGCGAGTACCTGTGGCTGCTTTCGCGCACGCCAGCGGTCACCGACCAGCAGCGCGAGCAACTGCTGACAATCGCCCGAGAGCAAGGGTATGACACCAGCAAGCTCATCTGGCGACAGGATAACTAGCGGGCCGTCGACGGCGGGTGGCAATCCGGCTAAGGTGTGCGCCCCGTATCACCTTGGCCGCTTCTGGCCTGAAACAGGAGCCTGAGCATGGACCTGCTGTTCCTCGGCACCTCCGCCGGGGTGCCCACCAAGGCACGCAATGTCAGCGCCACAGCCGTGATCGAAGCCAGTGGCAGCCACTGGTATCTGGTCGATTGCGGCGAAGGCACCCAGCACCGCCTGCTGCACACCCCGCTTTCGATCCGCGACCTGCGCGCGATCTTCATCACCCACGTGCATGGTGACCATTGCTTCGGCCTGCCCGGCCTGCTGGCCAGCGCGGGCATGAGCGGGCGCACCCAGCCGCTGGAAGTGATCCTGCCCGCCGTACTGCACGATTGGGTACGCCAGGGCCTGATTGCCAGCGACACCTTCCTGCCGTTCGAGCTACGCCTGTTGCCCGTGGAAGCGCTGATCGCATGGCGCAGCGAGACCCTGCAGGTGACCACCGTGCAACTGTCGCACCGGGTGCCCAGCGTGGGTTTCGTATTCACCGAAATCAACCCTGAGCCACGCCTGGACATCCAGCGCCTGGACGCCGAGGGCATACCGCGTGGTCCGCTGTGGGGCGAGCTGGCCAAGGGGTTGACCGTGACGTTCAATGGGCAACTGCTGAACGGCAACGACTACCTGCGCCCTTCGCGTCCGCCCCAGCGGGTGATCGTGTGCGGGGACAACGACAAACCAGCGCTGCTGGCAGCCGTCGCCAGGGGGGCGGATGTACTGGTGCACGAAGCCACCTTCACCCAGGCGGTGGTCGAACGCACCGGGGGCACGTTCGGCCACAGCACCGCCGCTGAGGTGGCACGCTTTGCCGAGGCCGCTGGCGTGCGCAACCTGGTACTGACGCATTTCAGCGCCCGCTACCAGAACGACCCACGGCGCAGCCCGCACATCGACACCGTGCGCGACGAGGCCCTCGCCCATTACAGCGGGCAGTTGACCCTGGCGCAGGACCTGCAGCGCTATCACCTTGGCCGTAACGGCCGTCTTGAGGCCAGTGCCTAGGCCGCCAGCCGCCCGCTGGCAATTGCCTCCGACGCCGCCAGCATCGCCCGCAACAACACTGCGCAGCCCGCCGCCAGGTCATCGGGCGTGGCGTTCTCGATCTCGTTATGGCTGATGCCGTTTTCGCACGGCACGAAAATCATCCCCGCCGGCCCCAGCTCGGCCAGGAAGATCGCGTCATGCCCCGCGCCACTGACGATGTCCATGTGCGGCAGGCCCAGCGCCTTGGCCGACTCGCGCACGGCGTCGACACAGCCTTTGTCGAAGTAAAGCGCCGGGAAGTCGGCCGTGGGCACCAGCTCATGGCTCAGGCCATGCTTGGCACAGGTCGCCTCGATCACCCCGCGCACATCGGCAATCATCGCATTCAACTGCTCGCCCTCCAGGTGGCGGAAGTCGAGGGTCATGCGCACTTCGCCCGGGATCACGTTACGCGAGCCCGGGTACGCCTGAAGGCAACCCACCGTGCCACAAGCGTGGGGCTGGTGGGCAAGCGCCGTGCGGTTGACCGCCTCTACCACAGCGGCTGCCCCCACAAGGGCGTCCTTGCGCAGGTGCATCGGCGTAGGGACGGCATGGGCTTCAACACCGCGCAGGGTCAGGTCGAACCACTTCTGGCCCAGCGCGCCGAGGACCACGCCGATGGTCTTGGCCTGGTCCTCAAGGATAGGACCCTGCTCGATATGCGCTTCGAAATACGCCCCCACCGGGTGCCCCGACACGGCACGCGGACCGGCGTAGCCAATGGTGTTCAACGCTTCGCCAACGCTGACACCCTGGGCATCGCGCTTGGCCAGGGTGTCTTCCAGGGTGAACTTGCCGGCGAACACCCCTGAACCCATCATGCACGGCGCAAAACGCGAACCTTCTTCGTTGGTCCACACCACCACTTCGAGCGGCGCGTCGGTTTCCACGCCCAGGTCGTTGAGGGTACGGATCACCTCCAGCCCGGCCATCACCCCGAAGCAGCCATCGAACTTGCCGCCGGTGGGCTGGGTGTCGATATGGCTACCGGTCATCACCGGCGGCAGCTTGGGGTTACGGCCCGGACGGCGGGCGAATATGTTGCCGACAGCGTCGATGCTGACCGAGCAACCGGCCGCCTCACACCACTGCACGAACAGATCGCGGGCCTGGCGGTCGAGGTCGGTCAAGGCCAGGCGGCAGACACCGCCCTTGGCAGTGGCGCCGAGCCGGGCCAGGTCCATCAGCGACTGCCACAGGCGGGTGCTGTCGACGTGACGGGCGTTGGTCTTCAGGATCTCTTTGACGGGGGTCACGGGCTTCTCCTTCAGGCTTCTTATTGTTTGTACGGGCCTCTTCGAGGCCTCAAGGCAAGGGTTTGACCAACCGCACCGGGTTGCGTGCCGCCAAACCGCCAAGCGCGGCGTACAGTGCACCGCCCAGCAACGAGCCGGTGAACCAGCCATAGTCGTAGAACCAGCTGAAACTGCTGTTGCCAATCGCCATTACCGTCAGCCCTACTGGCAAGGCGAAGGCGGCAAAACCGGCCCAGTTCCACGCGGGATACACGTCGTCGCGGTATAGCCCGGCCAGGTCCAGCTTCTGCCGCCGGATCAGGAAGTAGTCCACCACCATGATGCCGGCAATGGGCCCCAACAAGCTGGAATAGCCCAGCAGCCAGTTGGAATACACGCTCTCCAGGCTAAGGTCGGAGACAATCAGGCCCAGTTTCTTCAGCAGTTCATGCCCCATCAGCGCCAGGCCGATAAAGCCGGTCAGCCATACCGCGCGGCTTCGGCCGATCAGGCGTGGGGCAATGTTCTGGAAGTCATTGGTGGGCGACACGATGTTCGCCGCGGTGTTGGTCGACAGCGTGGCAATCACGATCAGCGCCATGGCCAGGGCCACCCAGAACGGGCTTTGAATCTTGCCGATCAGGCTGACCGGGTCGGACACCGTCTCGCCCACCAGCGACGCCGAAGCGGCGGTCAGCACCACACCCAGCGCAGCGAACAGGAACATGGTCAGCGGCAGGCCGAAGATCTGCCCGAGAATCTGGTCCTTCTGGCTGCGGGCGTAGCGGCTGAAGTCGGGAATGTTCAGCGACAGTGTGGCCCAGAAGCCGACCATGGCCGTAAGCCCGGCGCAGAAGTAACTGACCACGCTCGCCCCTTCTGGGCGCTTGGGCGGCTGTGCCAACAGTTCGGTCATCGACATGTGCGGCAAGGCCCAGAACAGCAGACCGACGCCCACTGCCACCAGCAGCGGTGCCGACAGCGTTTCCAGCCACTTGATCGACTCGGCGCCGCGCAGCACCACCCACAGGTTCAGGCACCAGAAGATCATGAAGCCAATCACCTCGCCTGTCCCGCCCAGCGCCTTCCAGCCGTCAAACACCGAACCCAGGAACAGGTGAATGGCCAGCCCGCCGAACATGGTCTGAATACCGAACCACCCACAGGCAACCACCGCGCGGATCAGGCACGGTACGTTGGAGCCAAGAATGCCGAACGACGAACGCAGCAGCACCGGAAACGGGATGCCGTACTTGGTACCGGGAAAGGCATTGAGGGTAAGCGGTATCAGCACGATAACGTTGGCCAGCAGGATCGCCAGCAGCGCTTCGCCAACACTGAGGCCGAAGTAGGCGGTAAGGACACCGCCGAGGGTGTAGGTGGGTACGCAGATGGACATCCCCACCCACAGGGCGGTGATGTGCCATTTGTTCCAGGTGCGCTGGTGCACCTTGGTCGGTGCTATGTCGGGGTTGTAGCGCGGGCTGTCGAGAACATCGCTGCCCTCGGACAGCTCGAACAGGCCATCTTGCTCGACCACTTCCGATCTGCTCTGTTGCATAGGCCCTTCTCCAGTTTTTTCTTCTATTTTTTCGCTCATCAGGCTGATTCGATGACCGGAGTTCGCACGCGGAATTGTGCTTAGAAATCTCGACCAGATTTTCATCTTGTCAAGTTAGTCAAATACCCTGAAAACCCCGCCGCCCATTCGTTCGTTAATTTTTTCCTTTAAATATCAGCAACTTAAAAACCAAAGATTTAATGGGAAAATTTTCTTGCTGAATCCAGAATCAGCATCTAGCCTCGAATCTTGTCAGGCCTGACAGGATTGACCACCCTGCCCGCCCTGGCATCCATGACAATGCAAAGAACCGGCCAAGACCGGTCAGCCTGCGAGGAAAACGGCATGTCCCTGTTGATCCGTGGCGCCACCGTGGTTACCCACGAAGAGCGTTATCCCGCCGATGTCCTGTGTGCCGATGGCCTGATCCGTGCCATCGGGCAAAACCTCGAACCGCCCACCGACTGCGAGATCCTCGACGGCAGCGGCCAGTACCTGATGCCCGGCGGCATCGACCCGCACACCCACATGCAGTTGCCGTTCATGGGCACGGTGGCCAGCGAGGACTTCTTCAGCGGCACCGCTGCGGGCCTGGCTGGCGGCACCACCTCGATCATCGACTTCGTCATTCCCAACCCGCAGCAGTCGTTGCTGGAGGCCTTCCACACCTGGCGTGGCTGGGCGCAGAAAAGCGCCAGCGACTATGGCTTCCACGTCGCCATCACCTGGTGGAGCGAGCAGGTGGCCGAAGAGATGGGCGAGCTGGTGGCCAAGCACGGGGTGAACAGCTTCAAGCACTTCATGGCCTACAAAAATGCGATCATGGCCGCCGACGATACCTTGGTGGCCAGCTTCGAGCGTTGCCTGCAACTGGGTGCGGTGCCCACCGTGCATGCCGAAAACGGCGAGCTGGTGTACCACCTGCAGAAAAAACTGCTCGCCCAGGGCATGACCGGGCCGGAAGCCCACCCGCTGTCGCGCCCCTCGCAGGTTGAAGGTGAAGCGGCCAGCCGCGCCATCCGCATTGCCGAAACCCTCGGCACACCGTTGTACCTGGTGCACATTTCCAGCCGCGAGGCACTGGATGAAATCACCTATGCCCGAGGCAAGGGCCAGCCGGTGTATGGCGAGGTACTGCCCGGTCACCTGCTGCTGGACGACAGTGTCTACCGTGACCCGGACTGGGCCACCGCCGCCGGTTATGTGATGAGCCCGCCGTTCCGCCCACGCGAGCACCAGGAGGCGCTGTGGCGCGGCTTGCAGTCGGGCAACCTGCACACCACCGCCACCGACCACTGCTGCTTCTGCGCCGAGCAGAAAGCCATGGGCCGCGACGACTTCAGCCGCATCCCCAACGGCACCGCCGGCATCGAAGACCGCATGGCAGTACTGTGGGATGCCGGGGTCAACAGCGGGCGTCTGTCGATGCACGAATTCGTCGCGCTGACCTCTACCAACACGGCGAAAATCTTCAACCTGTTCCCGCGCAAGGGCGCTATCCGCGTGGGTGCCGATGCCGACCTGGTGCTGTGGGACCCGCAGGGCACCCGCACCATCTCCGCCAAAACCCACCACCAGCAGGTGGACTTCAACATCTTCGAAGGCCGCACCGTGCGCGGCATCCCAAGCCACACCATCAGCCAGGGCAAGGTGCTCTGGGCCGATGGCGACCTGCGCGCCGAGCCGGGTGCGGGGCGGTATGTGGAACGGCCGGCGTACCCGGCGGTGTATGAGGTGCTGGGGCGCCGGGCCGAGCATCAGCGGCCGATGCCTGTTCAGCGCTGAAGCCATTGGGGCTGCTGTGCAGCCCATCGCGACGCAAGGCCGCTCCCACAGGGATCGCGCCAGCTTTTAGAAATTGAGCAAGACAATTGCTCCCACAAGGACCTCGATCGCCTGTGGGAGCGGCCCCAGAATCGACCGCAATACCTGTCGCCTGCACCAAAAAAAATAGAGAGGCTACAACCGTGACCAACGCCCTGAACCATTTGCCGCGCCCCCGGGCCGGCGCCGAACAGTTGGCCGAGCGCTTCAGCGACCTGGCCCCACCCCTCACCGCGCGCCAGGCCGCCCTGGAAAGTGCACGCTGCCTGTACTGCTACGACGCCCCCTGCGTCAACGCTTGCCCCAGCGAAATTGACATCCCCTCGTTCATACACCGCATCAGTGACGAAAACCTGCAAGGCGCCGCCGAGCGCATTCTTTCGGCCAACATCCTTGGCGGTAGTTGCGCCCGCGTGTGCCCCACCGAAATCCTCTGTCAGCAAGCCTGCGTGCGCAACAATGCCCAGGAATGCGCGCCGGTGCTGATCGGCCAGTTGCAGCGTTACGCCTTGGACAACGCCCAGTTCAGCGCACACCCATTCAAGCGCTCGGCAGCCACCGGCAAGCGTATCGCCGTGGTCGGCGCCGGCCCGGCAGGGCTGTCCTGCGCCCACCGCCTGGCCATGCACGGCCATGACGTGGTGGTTTTCGAGGCCTGCGACAAGGCCGGTGGCCTCAACGAGTACGGCATCGCCCGCTACAAGCTGGTAGACGACTATGCCCAGCGTGAAGTGGATTTCTTGTTGGGGATTGGCGGTATCGAAGTCCGCCATGGCCAGCGCTTGGGTGGCAACCTCAGCCTGGGCGAACTGCGCGATCAGTACGACGCGGTGTTCCTGGGCCTCGGCCTGAATGCCGTGCGCCAGCTAGGGCTGCCCGACGAGGAAGCACCCGGCGTGCTCGCCGCCACCGAGTACATCCGTGAACTACGCCAGGCCGATGACCTGAGCCAGCTACCGTTGGCCGACCGCTGCCTGGTGATCGGTGCTGGCAACACGGCCATCGACATGGCCGTGCAGATGAGCCGTCTGGGGGCCCGCGACGTCAACCTGGTGTACCGCCGTGGCCACGCCGACATGGGTGCTACCGGCCACGAGCAGGACATTGCCAAAGCCAACCAGGTGCGCCTGCACACTTGGGCCCGCCCTGATGCCGTACTGCTGGATGACACCGGCAAGGTCCGCGGCATGCGTTTTGCCCGCACCGAGCTGGCGGAAGGCCGCCTGCGCGATACCGGCGAAACCTTCGAGCTGGCTGCGGACGCCATTTTCAAGGCCATTGGCCAACGCTTTGACGATGCCAGCCTCGGCGACCCGGTGGCTGCGCAACTGGCCCGCGAGGGTGAGCGCATCCGCGTGGACGAAAACCTGCAGACCAGCCTACCGGGCGTGTACGCAGGCGGCGACTGCACCGCGCTGGGGCAGGACCTTACCGTGCAGGCCGTGCAACACGGCAAGCTGGCCGCCGAAGCCATCCATGCCCAACTCATGCTCAACGTGGAGGCAGCGTAAATGGCCGACTTGTCTATCGTATTTGCCGGCATCAAGGCACCCAACCCCTTCTGGCTGGCCTCAGCACCGCCAACCGACAAGGCCTACAACGTGGTCCGCGCCTTCGAGGCCGGCTGGGGCGGCGTGGTCTGGAAGACCCTGGGCGAAGACCCTGCGGCGGTCAACGTGTCGTCGCGCTACTCGGCGCACTATGGCCCCAACCGTCAGGTACAGGGGATCAACAATATCGAGTTGATCACCGACCGCTCACTGGACATCAACCTGCGTGAAATCACCCAGGTGAAGAAGGACTGGCCCGACCGCGCATTGATCGTCTCGCTGATGGTGCCGTGCATAGAGGAGTCGTGGAAGTTCATCCTGCCGCTGGTGGAAGCCACCGGTGCCGATGGCATCGAGCTGAACTTCGGTTGCCCGCACGGTATGCCGGAACGCGGCATGGGGGCGGCCGTCGGCCAGGTGCCGGAATATGTGGAAATGGTCACCCGCTGGTGCAAGACCTACTGCTCGCTGCCGGTGATCGTGAAGCTTACGCCGAACATCACTGATATCCGCCAGTCGGCCCGTGCCGCGCACCGAGGCGGGGCCGATGCCGTGTCGTTGATCAACACCATCAACTCGATCACCAGCGTCGACCTGGACCGCATGGTGGCCCACCCGATTGTCGGGGACCAGAGTACCCATGGCGGTTACTGCGGTTCGGCAGTGAAGCCGATCGCCTTGAACATGGTGGCGGAAATCGCCCGCGACCCGGAAACGCGGGGCTTGCCGATTTGTGGCATTGGCGGCATCGGCAACTGGCGTGACGCCGCCGAGTTCATGGCCCTGGGCAGTGGCGCCGTGCAGGTGTGCACGGCGGCGATGCTGCATGGCTTCCGTATCGTCGAGGACATGCAGGACGGCCTGGCACGCTGGATGGACCAGCATGGGCATTCCACTGTCGAAGCGTTCCGCGGGCAGGCGGTGGGGCATACCACCGACTGGAAATACCTGGACATCAACTACAAGTCGGTCGCGCACATTGACCAGGAGGCGTGCATTGGCTGCGGGCGCTGCCACATTGCGTGCGAGGACACCTCGCACCAGGCGATTGCCAGCACGCTGAAGGCTGACGGCACGCATGCCTACAGTGTGATCGAAGAGGAATGCGTAGGCTGCAACCTGTGCCAGATCACCTGCCCGGTGGAAAACTGCATCGAAATGGAGGCGCAGGACACCGGCAAGCCGTACCTGAACTGGACGCAGGATCCGCGTAACCCCTACCGTGAGGCCAGTTGAAGCGGGTCACCGCCTGAACAGCTGACGCGGCCCCTGTGGGAGCATCTGTCTTGCTCAATTTCTAAAAGCTGGCGCGATCCCTGTGGGAGCGGCCTTGTGTCGCGATTGGGCCGCACAGCGGCCCCCGCAATCTTTGCCGCAATGCAGACATCGAGGGGCCGCTTCGCGGCCCAATCGCGACACAAGGCCGCTACCACAAAAAGACCACGTCCACCTGGAATGCCGGATCACGGCTCCAGCCCTATTCCCCGCAAGATCACGCTGGTCACCGTCTGCACCGCATTCTCGAAGGCCATGTCAGACAGCACCTCGCCGCCGTTGAGCAACTGCACCTGGTAACCAAAGTCAGCATAGTGCTGGGTAGACGCCCAGATCATGTACAGCAACGCCGAAGGCTCTACCGGCAGAATACGCCCCTCTTCCACCCAGCAGCGGATCTTGGCTTCTTTCATCTTCGCCCAGGGCACCAGGCTTTCGTCGAGGTTCACCCCCAGCACCGGCGCCCCGTGCAGCATCTCTTCGGCCCAGATTTTCGAGCCCAGCGGCCGCGAGCGCGAATGGCCCATCTTCGCCCGAATGTAGCTGGTCAGTACCACACGCGGGTCGTCGAAGTTCTCGAAGCACAGGGCGTCCTGCTTCCACACATCCAGCAGGTCCTGCAGCACCGCGCGGAACAGCTCGTCCTTGGTGCTGAAGTAATAATGCAGGTTGGAGCGTGGCAACGCCGCCTGTTCGGCGATATCCCCCATGGAGGTGGCGCCGTAGCCCTTCTCGGCAAACACCTTTTCCGCCGCTTGCAGGATTTTTTCGATATTGCGTCGGCGGATTTCGATCTTGTGATTGGCCATCAAGCTTGGGCCGTCCACACCGCCAGCTCATAACCGTCCGGGTCGATGAAATGAAAGCGCCGCCCGCCGGGGAAGGCAAAGGTCGCCCGGCTGATTTTCGCCCCGGCAGCTTCGATCCGTTGCTGCGTGGCCTCCAGGTCGTCAGCGTACAGGATGACCAGCGGCCCGCCCGGGCGCACCGGCTCACCTGTGGTGAAGCCCCCCGTCAACCGGCCATCGCTGAACTCGGTGTAAGTCGGCCCGTAGTCGGTGAACGCCCAGCCAAATACACTGCCATAGAAGGCCTTGCTCCGTGAGATGTCGCTGACATTGAACTCGATATTGTCGATCTGCCGGTCAGTACCGCGAATGCCCATGTATGCTCCGTGCCGAAAGGGTGTTTGGCCTAGTCTACTCCGGTCGTTTCACAGTTTTATATCAGGCGGCCTCAAACAGCCGGGTAATCACAGGCGTATCGATTTGTGGGAGCGGGTTCACCCGCGAAGCATGCGACGCGGTGTATGGCACCGGCTTTGCCGGTGTTCGCGGGTAAACCCGCTCCTACGGGGGCCCCCACACGGTTCTAGCGTTTGAGCAAGGCAGTCGCCCCACTCATTCGCTACCCACAACTCGCCCGGTCACGTGCCGGGCACTGTGCGCGGTGCAGATTCAGCGCAGTGTTGATGATGCCTATCTGGCTGAAGGCCTGGGGGAAGTTGCCGAGCATGCGCTGGCCGGCCGGGTCGTACTGTTCGGCCAGCAGGCCGAGGTCGTTGCACAGGCCGGTCAGGTGTTGGTACAGCGCTTCGGCTTTGGCCTGGCGCCCCAGCAATACATAGACGTCAGCCAGCCAGAACGAACACACCAGGAAGGTGCCCTCTCCCGGCGTCAGGCCGTCGCTGCAGCTGTCACTGTCATAGCGCAGCAACAGGCCGTTCTTCATCAGACGCTGTTCGATCTGTTCCAGGGTGCGCATGAAGCGTGGGTCATCCGCCGGCAGGAAGCCGGTCAGGGCGATCTGCAACAGGCTGGCGTCCATTTCGGTCGAACCATAGGCCTGGACGAAGAACCGGCCGCTGGGGTCCAGGCCGTGCTCGCACACGTCGCGGTGAATTTCGTCCGCCACCTGGCGATAATGCTGCCCGCGCTCGCGGCCTTCTTCTGTGGTGTCGGCCAGCCCTGCGGCGCGGTCGAAGGCGACCCAGGCCATCACCTTGGAGTGCACGAACTGCTGCCGGCCGCCACGCACTTCCCAGATGCCCTCGTCCGGCTCGCGCCAGATGCGTTCGACATAAGGCAATATCAAGCGCGAAATGGCGGCGCTGCGCGGGTGGCGCGGCAACCCGCCCTTGATCGCCTGGGTCATCGCATCGGCCAGTTCGCCATAGATGTCCAGTTGCCTCTGCGCCGAGGCGGCGTTGCCCACCCGCACCGGCTGCGAATGCTCATAACCGGCCAACCACGGCAAGGTGTACTCCTGCAGGTCACGCTCGCCAGCCAGGCCATACATGATCTGCATCTGCTCGGGGTTGCCGGCCACCGAGCGCAGCAGCCACTCACGCCAAGCCTGGGCCTCGTCGAAGTAGCCAAGGTTCATGAAGGCCAGCAGGGTCATGGTCGCGTCGCGCAGCCAACAGAAGCGGTAGTCCCAATTGCGCTCGCCACCCACACGCTCAGGCAACGAAGTGGTGACGGCAGCGACAATACCGCCGGTGGGGGCGTAGGTCATGGCCTTGAGGGTGAGCAGCGAACGACGCACCAGGGCGGTATATGGCCCTACCTGCGGGCAGCGGTCGGCGAAGGCTTGCCATTGCTCACAGGTGTTTGCCAGGGCGTGGTCGCTGTTGCAGTCAGGCTGCACCGGCAAGTGCGAGGGCTGGTGACGCAGGCTGAAGACCTGGCGCTGGCCCATGCTGACGCGAAAGCGGCAGCCGGTATGGTGGTCGCGGGCTTGCGGGGGCACGGTGCTGCACAGGATCAAACGGTCAGGGCCGGCGACGGCACTGAGGGTCAGTGGGTCGAGCCGTTCCACCCAGGGCACGCTGCGGCCGTAGTCGAAGCGCATGACCAGGTCCATTTCGAAATGGGTTTCGCCAGACAAGCCTTCGACGATGCGCACCACCGAATTGACTTCGCCCAAGGGCATGAAGTCGAGCACCCGGGCACGACCGCTGGCGGTGACCCAGGTGGTTTCCAGCACCAGGGTGTCGCCCAGGTATTGGCGGCTGCTGTGCGTTACCGGGTCGCAAGGGGCCAGGCGCCAGCGGCCATTTTCTTCGTTGCCCAGCAGGGCCGCGAACACGGCGGGGGCGTCGAAGCGTGGCAGGCACAGCCAGTCCAGCGCGCCATCGCGGCTGACCAGCGCCGCACTGCGGCAGTTGCCCAGCAGGGCGTAATCTTCGATATGGGCAGGCATCGAGTCTCCTTTGTGTGGTTGCCTGTGCTGGCCTCTTAGCAGGTGCCTGAGGGAAATGGAATGCCCTGCAGGCGCGGACTTGCCCGCGAAAGGGCCGGCACAGGCTTGCAAAACTCTCACCCCAACCGGTGCCACTCCCGCTTGTCGCGGGTCAGCAATTCATTGCCGGCCTCAGGCCCATCTTCGCCAGCCGAGTACTCATGCACTTCGCCGCCCTGGGCCCAGGCATCGAGAAACGGCTGCACCGCTCGCCAGCCGTTTTCGATGTTGTCAGCCCGCTGGAACAGGGTCTGGTCACCGGTCAGGCAGTCATAGATCAGCGTCTCGTAGCCAGTGGCCGGGGTCATCTTGAAGAAGTCCTTGTAGGCAAAACCCAACTCGACATTCTCCATCACCAGCTCTGGCCCGGGCCGTTTGGCTTGCAGGTCGAACCACATGCCTTCATTGGGCTGGATCTGGATTTTCAGGTAGTTGGGCTTGGGCCGTTCCAGCTCCGACTCGCGAAACTGCGCATACGGTGCGGGCTTGAAGCAGATGGCAATCTCGGTGTCACGCACGCTCATGCGCTTGCCGGTGCGCAGGTAAAATGGCACGCCGGCCCAGCGCCAGTTGTCGATCATCACCTTCAGCGCCACGTAGGTCTCGGTCTGGCTATCCGGCGCGACGTTGGCCTCCTGCCGGTAGCCTGGCAACGGCCTGCGCCCCTGCTTGCCAGCGCTGTACTGGCCTCTCACGGAGTTCTTCAGGGCCATTTTTGCCGACCATGGGCGAATAGCACCGACCACCTTGGCCTTTTCACCGCGCACCGCATCGGCGCCGAACGCGGCCGGCGGCTCCATGGCCACCATCGCCAGCAACTGGAACAGGTGGTTGGGCACCATGTCGCGCAGGGCGCCGGTGCTGTCATAGAACGCACCCCGGGTCTCGACACCGACAGTTTCCGCTGCGGTGATCTGCACGTGGTCGATGTAGTGATTGTTCCAGAACGATTCGAACAGGCCGTTGGAAAAGCGGCTGACCAGAATATTCTGCACCGTCTCTTTGCCCAGGTAATGGTCGATGCGGTAGATCTGCCGCTCGCCCATCACCTTCAGCAGGCAGGCGTTGAGCGCCTCGGCGCTGGCCAGGTCGGTGCCGAACGGTTTTTCAACCACCACCCGGCGAAAGCCGCCGGCAGACTCGTCCAGCAGGCCGGCCTGCCCCAGGCGCTGCGCCACCTCGGGGAAGAAGCGCGGCGACGTGGCCAGATAGAAAATGGCATTGCCGTGGCGGGTCTTGTCGATGCGCCTGGCCAGGGCCTGGTAGGTGGCCGGATCGAGAAAGTCGCCCGTCTGATAATCCAGGCGCTTGGCCAGGCGGGCCCATAGTTTCTCGTCCAGGCACTTGGCGCTGCCCTCGCTTCCTTTGTCACGCTCGACCATGAACGCGTGCAGGCGCGCGGCGAAGTCCTCGGCGCTGGCCGGGTTATGGTCAACGCCGACGATGCGCAGGTTACGGTCCAGCAAACCGTCGCGGCTGAGGTTGTACAGCGCGGGCATCAGCAGGCGCTTGACCAGGTCGCCATTGGCGCCGAACAGGAACAGGGTACAAGGAGGGGCGGCCGCAAGGGTTTGTTTAGTCATTCGCCTTTCTTCTCGACGTGGCCACCGAAGCCCAGGCGCATGGCCGAGAGGATCTTGTCACCGTAGGTGCCCTGTTGCTGGCGCGAACGGAAGCGCGCGAACAGTGCGCTGGACAACACCGGCACCGGCACCGCCTGCTCGACGGCGGCGTCGATGGTCCAGCGGCCTTCGCCACTGTCGGACACCGAGCCACTGAATTGCGACAGCTGAGGGTCGGCTACCAACGCATCGGCGGTGAGGTCGAGCAGCCACGAGGTCACCACGCTGCCGCGTCGCCACACTTCGGCAATTTCGGCCACGTTCAGGTTGAAGCGCTGGTCTTCGGGCAGCTCGTTGCCGCCTTTGCTGCGCAGCAGGTCGAAGCCTTCGGCATAGGCCTGCATCAGGCCATACTCGATGCCGTTATGCACCATTTTCACGTAGTGCCCGGCGCCGGGTGGGCCGGCATGGATGTAGCCGTGCTCGGCACGCTGGTGCTCGCCGCTGCGGCCATGGGTACGCGGGATGTCGCCCACGCCCGGTGCCAGCGCCTTGAACAGCGGTTCCAGGCGCTCGAACACGTCCTTTTCGCCGCCGATCATCATGCAGTAGCCGCGGTCCAGGCCCCACACGCCGCCGGACGTCCCGACGTCCAGATAATGCAGGCCGCGCTTGGCCAGTTCTGCAGCGCGGCGCATGTCGTCCTTGTAGAAGGTGTTGCCGCCGTCGATGATCGCATCGCCCGGCTCCAGCATTTCGGCCAGCTGGGCGATGGTCTGCTCGGTGGCGTCACCAGCCGGCAGCATCACCCATACCGCGCGCGGCGCTTTCAGCTTTTGTACCAGTGCACCGAGGTCATGCGCACCCTGAGCGCCTTCGCCCTCCAGGCCGGTGATGGCTTCACGGTTGCGGTCGTGCACCACGGTGCGGTGACCGGCGCGCATCAGGCGCCTTGCGATATTGCCGCCCATACGGCCCAGCCCGATGATTCCCAGTTGCATGAGCCAATGCTCCCTTTTCGAAATGGATGACGACAGTCCAGCTTTTCAGATTAGTCCAGCATGCCGCCCGAGGGTTCAGCGACGAACGGCAAGACCACAATAAACAAAAAAGTTCCCAAGCCCGGTGAAAGAATTCAGAATGCGCCCCGCGTGAAGCGTCTACGCTTTGACTTGTCACCAGCCAAAACCGCGAGGTGTGCTCATGGGTACATTGATGCCAGCAACCCCACCCCAGACCCTCTATGTCTCCGTGCGCCGTGATGAGCTGCGTAAACTGAAGGACGAACGTGACCAGCTGCGTCAGCAGGTCGCCCAGTTGAACCTGCTGTTGGCGCAACAGCGCGCTGGCGATAAAGCGGTCAGCCTCTGATCGATTCCTTTTTCGCCTGTGGGAGCTGCATGGCTCCCACCCGATCCTGAATCCAGTCGCCGTCCTTGAACCCTATCGGGCAACCGAAGCGGCCTTGTGCCCAAAAAGGGCCAGCACTGAAAGCAGAATCCTGCGCCCATACCCACCTCTTCGCAGCCTAAAGCCACGCTTGCGCTTACGCACCCAAAAGGTGCATTGCGCGGAACGAGCCACAATTTGGCGCAGCTCGAAACCCCTCTGCCCCACACTCGCCCACCCCTTTTCACAACCCGTCACAAACGCCAACGTTTGCGTCTATTGCGCACATAACAATAGTGACCAGTGGGTCACCTTTTTAGCACTTTCTCTCCTACACTCAGTTTTCGGCCCGCCATTTGCTCAACGGAAGAGTGACCCCAAAAAAGTCGAACTTTCAGGAAACCCGGCAGGTCATGAACATAAGTAGGCCAGGCGCATTGGGCTATTCCCGATCCTCGGCCCACACACCCCAACCAGTCCAAGCGCCTTCGGCCGGAATGCTGATCGCGTAGTGCCTGCGCGCACGACCCTGGGGCATGGAACGCACTAAGCAGATTCAAACTAGAGAGAACCAGCACGAAACATCGCCACGGGTGCCAGCACCCGACCAAGCATAGGGACGGAGAGAAGTATGATCAGTGCCGCTGTCGAGCCTCACGTAGACGCTTTCAAACCGGATAACCGCGAGCCGCTCACCCCGGATTTCGCCACGACAGGCAAGGCACCCGGCGCCCAGCGCCAGCAAAACCCGAACATGCGCAAGATTCTGTTCGTGACCTCGGAAATCGCTGATCTGGTGAAAACCGGTGGCCTGGGTGACGTGTCCGCAGCCCTGCCCCGTGCCCTGGCGCACCTGCACGATGTGCGGGTACTTATCCCCGGCTACCGCCAGGTGATGGAAAGCGACAACCCTATACATATCGTGGGTGAACTGGGCGGCCATGCGGCCCTGCCGCCCTGCAAGATCGGGCGCATGGACATGGCCGACGGCCTGGTCATCTATGTGTTGATCTGCCCCGAACTGTACCAGCGCGACGGCACACCCTATGGTGCCAACAATGGCCGCGACTGGCCCGACAACCACATCCGCTTCGCCCGCCTGGGCCTGGCTGCCGCCGAAATCGCTGCCGGCGAAGGCAAGATCCACTGGACGCCAGAAGTGGTGCACGCGCATGACTGGCCCGCCGGCCTGGCCCCGGCCTACATGCACTGGCGCGGCCTGAATACGCCCACGCTGTTCACCATCCACAACCTGGCGTACCAAGGGGTGTACAGCCGCGGCTGCAGCCCGGAGCTGGCGATACCCGAACATGCCATGCAGCAAGAAGGCATGGAGTTCTACGGCAAGCTGTCGTTCCTCAAGGCCGGCTTGGCCTACTCCAGCCACATCACCACAGTCAGCGCCACCTATGCCCGGGAAATCACCACCCCGGAATTCGGCTGCGGCCTGGACGGTTTCCTCGCCAGCAAGGCCCAGCAAGGCCTGCTCGGTGGCATCCCCAACGGCATCGACGAAAGCTGGGACTCGGCCACCGACAAGCACCTGCAACACAACTTCAGCATCAATGACTGGGAGGGCAAAGCGCGTAACACCCAGGAGGTGCGCGAACTGTTCGGCCTGGACGATTCCGAAGGCCCACTATTCGCCGTGGTGTCGCGGCTGGTCTATCAAAAGGGCCTGGACCTGACCCTGGGCGTGGCCGACTACATCGTCGAGCAAGGCGGGCAGATCGCGATCATCGGCCGCGGCGAGCCGGAAGAGGAACAGGCCATGCGCGAGCTGGCGCTGCGTCACCCGGGCCGCATCGGTGTGCGTATTGGTTTCAATGAAACCGATGCCCGGCGCATGTTCGCCGGCAGCGATTTCCTGCTGATGCCATCGCGCTACGAGCCGTGCGGCCTCAGCCAGATGTACGCGCAACGCTTCGGCTCGCTGCCGGTAGCACGTAATACCGGCGGCCTGGCCGACACCATCGAGTGCGGCGTAACGGGCTTCCTGTTCAACGAGTCCACCGTCGAGAGCTACCGCGAGGCACTCAGCCGCGCCTTCTATGTTTACGGCAAGAAGGACCTGCTGAACGCCATGCGCTGCCTGTCGATGACCCAGCCGTTCAACTGGTGCCAGGCGGTTGAACCCTATGCCCGCCTGTACGAGGACCTGGTCAAGCAGACACAACTGAGCCACTACTGAGCGGGGGTCAGAAGATGCACAGACATGGCGCACACTTGCTGGACGCCACGTCGGCGCGCTTCGCCCTCTGGGCGCCGGATGCGCGCAGCGTGAGCGTGGAACTGGAGCAGCAGCCGGCCATCGAACTGCTGCCGGATGATGAGGGTTGGTACAGCGGCGTGGTGCCATGCAAGGCCGGTGACCGTTACCACTACCGTATCGACGGTGAGCTGCAGGTGGCCGACCCGGCCTCGCGCTACCAGCCCGACGGCGTACACGGGCCAAGCCAGGTCGTGGATGTGGCCGGTTATGCCTGGCAACACCCGTGGCTGGGCCGGCCTTGGCATGAGGCCGTGATCCAGGAGGTGCATGTCGGCCTGCTCGGGGGTTACGCCGGGGTTGCCCGGCAACTGCCGCGCCTGGCCGAACTGGGCATCAGCGCGATCGAATTGATGCCGCTGGGGCAGTTCCCCGGCGAACGCAACTGGGGCTACGACGGCGTACTCCCTTACGCCCCACAGAACACCTACGGCAGCCCCGAGCAGCTGTGCGCACTGGTGGACCAGGCCCACGGCCACGGGCTGATGGTGCTGGTCGATGTGGTGTACAACCACTTCGGACCTGACGGCAATTACCTGCACCAGTACGCCAGCCCCTTCTTCCGTGAAGACCGGCAGACACCCTGGGGTGCGGCCATCGACTTTCGCCGCTCGCAGGTGCGCGAGTACTTTATCCAGAATGCCCTGATGTGGCTGTGCGACTACCGCTGCGACGGCCTGCGCCTGGATGCCGTGCATGCCATCGACCAGCCCGATTTCCTGATCGAGTTGGCCCAACGGGTACGCGCCGCCGTAGAACCGGGCCGGCACGTGTGGCTGGTGCTGGAGAACGAGCACAACCAGGCAGGCCTGCTGGAACAGGGTTACGATGCCCAGTGGAACGACGACGGCCACAATGCCCTGCACGTGCTGCTGACTGGTGAAACCGAAGGTTACTACGCCGACTACCAGCATCGCCCCATCGACCAACTGGCCCGGTGCCTTGGCGAAGGTTTCGTGTTCCAGGGCCAGGCCAACCGGCATGGCAAACCACGCGGCGAACCCAGCGGGCATTTGCCGCCCAGTGCCTTCGTGTTGTTCCTGCAGAACCACGACCAGGTCGGCAACCGCGCGCTGGGTGAGCGCCTGACCCGCCTATGCCCCGCGCCAGCTTTGCGTGCAGCCACCGGCCTGTTGCTGCTGGCCCCCATGATTCCGCTGCTGTTCATGGGCGACGAAGCCGGCAGCTGCCAGCCGTTCCTGTTTTTTACCGACTTCCATGACGCGTTGGCCGACGCCGTCCGCGAAGGCCGTCGTGGCGAGTTCGCCCACTTCGCCGCGTTCGCCGACCCCGAGCAGCGTGAGCACATTCCCGACCCCAACGCCGAACAGACGTTCGCGTCCTCACGCCCGCAGAACAAAGCGGTGATCGCCGGCTGGCACGGCCTTTACCAGCAACTGCTCGACCTGCGCCGCCGCCACATCATCCCGCACTTGCCCGGCAGCCGTGCGCTGGGCGCCGAGGTGCACGCTGACAAAGCGCTGACCGCGCGCTGGCAGCTGGGCAACGGCAACACTCTGCGCATCGACCTGAACCTGGCCGACACCCCGCAGGCGGTCGAACTGCCCGCGCCATCCACACGGCTGTTCGACAGCAGCGACACCCGCCACCCGGATACCCACCTGGCTGCCTACAGCTGCGTGGTCAGCCTGCTTCCCCCTGCCCAGGAGCGCCCATGAGCGAAACCGCCCTGCACCGTCTGGCAACCAGCGTCGGGCTGAACCGCGACTGGATTGACGCCAATGCCAGGCCCCAGCGTGTCAGCGACGACGTGCTGCGCAACGTCCTCGAAGGCCTTGGCCACCCGGCCGGCGATGACGCGGCCGTTGCCGCCAGCCTGCGTGCGGTGGAAACCGCCGAAGACAGCGAACACCTGCCGCCTTTGCTGACCGCCGACCTAGGCCAGCCGCTAGCGCTGGCGCGCTACTTCAGTGCCGCCAGCGTGGCCCACTGCACCCTGGAAGATCACACCTCGGTCACCCTCAGCCTCGATGACCAGGCGCGCCTGCCCGGCGAGCTGCCCATCGGCTATCACCAGGTGGAAATCGACAGCCGCCGCTTCACCGTTGCGGTGGCGCCAACACGCTGCCACAGCCTGGAAGACAAGGTGCAACAGCCGCCACCACGCTACTGGGGCCTGGCAGTGCAGCTGTACAGCCTGCGCCGCCCCGGCGATGGTGGCTTCGGCGACTGCCTGGCGCTGGAGCAGTTGGCCCGCTCGGCCGCCGAGCGCGGCGCCGATGCCTTGGCTATCAGCCCGATTCACGCCCTGTCGGCCATCGACCAGGAACACTACAGCCCCTACTCACCTTCCAGTCGCCTCTTGCTCAACACCCTGTACACCAGCCCCGCAGCCCTGCTGGGTGAACGGGAGGTGCGCATGGCCATCGAAGCCTGCGGGCTGGAGCAACAACTCGAAGAGCTGGAGCAGCGCCCTCTGGTCGACTGGCCACGCGCCGCCAGCGCCCGGCTGCGTTTGCTTGAAGCGCTTTATCAAGGCTTCAGCCAAGGCGACCACCCACTACGCACTGATTTTGACAGCTTCCGCGAAGCCGGCGGCCAGACCCTGGAGCACCACTGCCGCTTCGAGGTGCTGCAGGCCCAGGCGGTGGAGCACGGTCTCGGTGCCGACTGGCGCAACTGGCCCAAAGCCTGGCATGACCCCTACCACCCGGAAGTGGAGGCTTTAGCCAATGCCTACCCGGCCAAGGTCGAGTTCCACGCGTTCTGCCAGTGGCTGACCGAACGTGGCCTGCAACGTGCTCACGAAGCGGCCCGCAGCAATGGCATGGCCGTGGGCCTGATCGCCGACCTGGCGGTGGGCGCCGACGGTGCCGGCAGCCAGGCCTGGAGCCGCCAGGACGAACTGCTGGCCGGCCTGAGCGTGGGTGCGCCGCCCGACATCCTCAACCACGTCGGGCAAGACTGGGGCATTTGCGCCTTCTCGCCCGAGGGCCTCAAGCGCAATGGCTATCGCGCCTTTATCGAGATGCTGCGGGCCAACCTCACCCACGCTGGCGGCCTGCGCATCGACCATGTGATGGGCCTGCGCCGGCTATGGCTGATCCCACAGGGGGCCAAACCCAGCGAAGGCGCCTACCTCGACTACCCGTTAGACGACCTGTTGCGCCTGCTGGCGCTGGAGTCGGTGCGTCACCAGGCGATCATCCTCGGCGAAGACCTGGGCACCGTGCCCGACAGCCTGCGTGAAAAGCTGGCCGAGAAGGCGGTGCTGGGCATGCGCGTGCTGCCGTTCGAGCAGACCCAGCCGGGCCAGTTCAAGCCGATTCTCGACTGGCCAGACAACGCCCTGGCCACAACCGGCACCCACGACCTGGCGCCACTGGCCGGCTGGCTGGCAAACCGCGACATCGACTGGAGACACCGCTTGCAACTGATTGATGCTGCTGCCGAATTGCACTGGCGACACGAGCGTCAGAAAGAACGCGACGGCCTGCGCCGCATCCTGGAGGCCAACTACGGCGAACTGAAGGACAACGACGCGCTGATCGATGCGGCCATCCGCTTCGTTGGCCATACCCGTGCGCCGCTGGTGCTGGTACCGCTGGAAGACCTGCTGGGTTGCGACGAGCAACCCAACCTGCCGGGCACCACCAATGGCCATCCCAACTGGCGGCGGCGCTTTGCCCTTCCAGTACGCGAACTGCTCGACGATGAGGACGCCGCACGGCGCCTGGAGCTGCTGGCCCAGGCCCGCGAACAGGCGTGGGAGCGTGACCGATGAAGCCACTGACCGCGACCCTGCGCCTGCAATTTCACAGCGACTTCACCCTCGATCACGCTGTACCGCTGGTGCCGTATTTCGCCCAGCTGGGCATCAGCCACCTGTATGCCTCGCCCATCCTCAAGGCCCGCGCTGGCTCGCGCCATGGCTACGACGTGGTCGATCCTACCTGCGTCAACCCGGAGCTGGGCGGCGAGGCCGCGCTGGAGCGCCTGGTCGCCGCCCTGCGCCAGCATGGCATGGGGCTGATCCTCGACACGGTGTCCAACCACATGGCCGTGGGCGGTGCCGACAACCCTTGGTGGCAAAGCCTGCTGGCCTGGGGACGGCGCAGCCCGTATGCAGCGTTCTTCGACATCCAGTGGCACTCCAGCGACCCACTGCTGGCCGGGCAACTGCTGTTGCCGTTCCTCGGCAGCGACTACGGCGTGGCGCTCAAGAAGGGTGAGATACCGCTGCAGTTCGACAAACAGCAGGGGCTGCTGCAAGTGGCCCATTACGCGCATCGTTTCCCGATCTGTCCGGTCGATTACGGCTGGATTCTCGCGCTCAGCCCAGAGCCTGCGCTCAAGGTGTTGGCCGAGCGCTTCACGGCATTGGGCGACTCGGCCACCCCGCTGGCCGATAGCCTGCCACTCCAAGCCGAACTGGCACGCCTGGTGCGCGAAGGTGCCGACCTCGAATCGGCCCTGGTGGCCTTCGACAGCCGCAGCGAGGCCGGTTTCAAGCGCCTGCACCTGCTGCTGGAGCGCCAGACCTACCGCCTGGCCAGCTGGCGCACCGCCGCCGACGACATCAACTGGCGGCGCTTCTTCGACATCAACGAGCTGGGCGGCCTGCGCGTGGAGCGCGCCGTGGTGTTCGAAGCCACCCATGCCAAGCTGTTCGAACTCATCGAACGTGGCCTGGTGGACGGCCTGCGCATCGACCATATCGACGGCCTTGCCGACCCGCGTGGCTACTGCCGCAAACTGCGCCGGCGGGTTGATGGCCTGCTGGCGCGGCGGCCGCTGAATGCAGGGCTGGAGCACTTCCCCCTGTACGTGGAAAAGATCCTGGGTGCCGACGAGCACCTGCACCGCGACTGGCTTACCGACGGCACCACCGGCTACGAGTTCATGAACCAGGTGTCGCTGCTGCAGCATGATCCGGCCGGCGAAGCGCCGCTGAGCGAACTGTGGAGCAACGTCAGCGAGCGCCCGGCGTTCACCGAAGAAGTGCGCCAGGCCCGTCACCTGGTGCTCAACGCCAGCCTGGCCGGTGACTGCGAGTCAGTGGCCCAGGCACTGTTGCAGGTGGCGCGCAACGACCTGATGACCCGTGACCTGACCCTGGGCGCGATTCGCCGGGCCTTGCAGGCGTTGGTGGCGCATTACCCGGTTTACCGAACCTACTTCAATGCCTGCGGGCGCCCGGCGCAGGACGAAACGTTCTTCCAGCAGGCCCTGACCAACGCCCGGCAAGACCTTGCCGAAGCTGACTGGCCGCTACTGGACCAACTTGAACGGTGGCTGGGCGGGCAAGCCTGGCGGCATCTGCCACCGGGGCGCGCCCGCAAGCAACTGCGCCACGCCTGCGTGCGCTTCCAGCAACTGACTGCGCCCAGCGCCGCCAAAGCCGTGGAAGACACCGCCTTCTACCGCAGCGCGCGGCTGCTGTCGCGTAACGACGTGGGTTTTGAGGCCGAGCGCTTCAGCGCCCCCCCCATGCATTTCCACAACGAGGCCCAGCGGCGCCTGCGCGATTTCCCCGACAACCTGCTGACCACCGCCACCCACGACCACAAGCGCGGCGAAGACACGCGTGCACGCCTGGCCGTACTCAGCGAGCGCGGCACGTGGCTGGCCAGCCGGGTGGAGCACTGGCGTGAGCTGGCCGCCCCTCTGCGTGCGCAGTTGGACGACGGGCTGGCACCCAGCCCCGGCGACGAGTTGATGCTGCTACAAACCCTGCTCGGCAGTTGGCCCTTGGACCTCGACCTGAACGACGACAATGCCCTGCGCCAATACGCCGAGCGTGTTCGCCAGTGGCAGCAGAAGGCCCTGCGCGAGGGCAAGCTGCGCAGTAGCTGGAGCGCACCGAACGAGGCCTACGAAGCCGCCTGTGCTCATTACCTCGACGGCCTGCTGCTGGACAGCGAGAACCAGCAACTGCGCAAGTCGCTGGCCGACGCGGCGCAGTTGCTGGCCTGCCCCGGCGCACTCAATGGCTTGGTCCAGGCCCTGTTGCGCATGACCACACCCGGTGTGCCCGACCTCTACCAGGGCAACGAATACTGGGACTTCAGCCTGGTCGACCCGGACAACCGCCGCGCCGTGGACTACGCGTCGAGGCGTCGCACGCTGGACGACGCCACGCCGGCAGCCGAGCTGCTGGCGCACTGGCGCGACGGCCGCGTCAAACAGGCCTTGATCGCCCGGGTGCTGGACTGCCGCCAGGCCCACGCCGAGCTGTTCCGCCGCGGTGCCTACCTGCCACTGACCGTACAGGGCCGGCACGCTGACAAAGTCATTGCCTTTGCTCGCCTGGGGGAAGGCGAGCACGCCATCGTCGTCGCCCCGCGCCTGGCCAGCAGCCTGCTCGGAGGTGCCGCTACACCGTTGATCCCGGCGCAGAACTGGGACGACACCCGGCTGGTATTGCCGTTTGCCTTGTCACCTGCCAACTCGACGGGACTTTTCGCCTGTGCGGCGGTCAGCTCTTCAAAGGAGTTGCTGTTGAGCGCCGTGCTGGCGGAGTTTCCGGTCAACGTGTTGATACAACAATCTTGAGCATCAGGAGCGTCATGATGAGTGTCGATGAAAAGCGTATTCGCGAATTTGCCTACCAGATCTGGGAATCCGAAGGTAAGCCCGTAGGGGAAGAAGAGCGCCACTGGGAAATGGCCCGCAAGCTGGCCGAGGCCGAAGCACTGGCGCCCAAGGCAGCCCCGCGCAAGAAAGCAGCGGCCAAGCCGAAGGCGCCTGCAGAACCCAAGGCGGCTGCCCTGCCGGGGGTTAAGCCCGCTGCGGTGAAAAAGCCCCGGGCGGTGAAAAAGCCTACTGCCGGTTAAGCCTGTCCGGGCCTCTTCGCGGGTAAACCCGCTCCTACAGGTTCATCACAGGCGCATGTAGGAGCGGGTTTACCCGCGAAGTGGCCAATGCAGGACAGCACAATTCCCCTTCCATCACGGCCACTCGAGGATCGTCATGAGCCCCCGCACCCCAAAGAAAACCCGCTCGGTCGCACCATCGCGCATCCGCGAAGGCATGCCCTTCCCCCTCGGCGCCACCTGGGATGGCCTTGGGGTCAACTTCGCCCTCTTCTCGGCCAACGCCACCAAGGTCGAGCTGTGCCTGTTCGACTCCACCGGCGAGCAGGAAATCGAGCGCATAGAGCTGCCCGAATACACCGATGAGATCTACCATGGCTACCTCCCCGACGCTCACCCCGGCCTGGTCTATGGCTACCGGGTGTACGGCCCCTACGAGCCGGAAAACGGCCACCGCTTCAACCCCAACAAACTGCTGATCGACCCGTATGCCAAGCAACTGGTCGGCAGCCTGAAATGGTCCGAGGCACTGTTCGGCTACACCATCGGCCACCCGGACGGTGACCTGTCGTTCGACGAGCGCGACAGCGCGCCTTTCGTGCCCAAATGCAAGGTCATCGACCCAGCGTTCACCTGGGGCCGCGACCAGCGCGTGCAGATCCCATGGGAGCGCACGATCATTTATGAAGCGCATGCCCGCGGCATCAGCATGCGCCACCCGGCTGTGCCTGAAGAACTGCGCGGCACCTTCGCCGGCCTGGCCAACGACGAGTTGCTCAAGCACATCAAGGACCTTGGCGTGTCGAGCATCGAGCTGCTGCCGATTCACGCCTTCGTCAACGACCAGCACCTGCTGGACAAGGGCCTGAACAACTACTGGGGCTACAACAGCATCGCCTTTTTCGCCCCGCACCCGCGCTACCTGGCCAGCGGCAAGATCGCCGAGTTCAAGGAGATGGTCGCGCACCTGCACGACGCCGGGCTCGAAGTGATCCTGGACGTGGTCTACAACCACACCGCCGAAGGCAACGAGCGCGGCCCGACCCTGTCGATGCGCGGCATCGACAACGCCTCGTACTACCGCCTGATGCCGGACGACAAGCGCTACTACATCAACGACTCCGGCACCGGCAACACCCTGGACCTGAGCCACCCCTGCGTGCTGCAGTTGGTCACCGACTCGCTTCGCTACTGGGCCGGCGAAATGCACGTGGATGGCTTTCGCTTCGACCTGGCGACCATCCTTGGCCGTTACCACGATGGCTACAGCGAGCGTCATGGCTTCCTGGTCGCCTGCCGCCAGGACCCGATGCTGAGCCAGGTCAAGCTGATTGCCGAACCATGGGATTGCGGCCCCGGCGGCTACCAGGTGGGCAACTTCGCCCCGGGCTGGGCGGAATGGAACGACCGCTTCCGCGATACCGCACGCGCCTTCTGGAAAGGCGACGAAGGCCAGCTGGCCGATTTTGCCGCACGCTTGACCGCCTCGGGCGACATGTTCAACAACCGCGGGCGCCGGCCCTATTCCTCGGTCAACTTCATCACCGCCCACGATGGTTTCACCCTGCGCGACTTGGTGTCCTACAACCACAAGCACAATGAAGACAACGACGAAAACAACCAGGACGGCACCGACAACAACCTGTCGTGGAACTGCGGCGTCGAAGGGCCGACCGACGACCCGGCGATCAATGCCCTGCGCATGCGCCAGATGCGCAACTACTTCGCAACCCTGCTGCTGGCCCAGGGCACGCCAATGATCGTTGCCGGCGACGAGTTCAGCCGCACCCAGCACGGCAACAACAACGCTTACTGCCAGGACAGCGAGATCGGCTGGGTGAACTGGGACCTGGACGAGGAAGGCCAGGAGCTGCTGGCCTTCGTCAAGCGCCTGACGCGTCTGCGCCTGGCCTACCCGGTGCTGCGCCGCTCACGCTTTCTGGTGGGTGACTACAATGAGGCAATTGGGGTCAAGGACGTGACCTGGCTGGCACCCGATGGCAACGAGATGAGTGTTGAGCAATGGGAAGACCCACACGGGCGTTGCCTGGGCATGCTGATAGATGGTCGGGCACAGGTCAGCGGTATCGCCCGGCCAGGTGCCGAGGCCACCGTGCTGCTGATCGTCAATGCCCACCATGACGTGGTGCCATTCAAGCTGCCGGCCGTGCCCGAAGGCGATTACTGGAGCTGCCTGGTCGATACCGACCGGCCGGAGTTGCGCAAGGGGCAGCACCTGCAGTTCGACAGTACCTTCGAGGTGAAGGGCCGGTCGATGCTGCTGATGGTGTTGCAGCGCGACGAGGAGTGAACCGTGATAACCCAGGCAGGTCTTACGTTTTGATCGCTACGCCATACCTGTGGGAGCGGGTTTGCCCGCTGCCACAGGTTTTAGCGGCGACAGTAAGGCAGGGTCAACTTCAGGAGGATTTGTGAGCCTCGAAGCCGGCAGTAATGGTTTCGCCAGCGTCAGCCAGGCCCCAGCCGTGAAACGCCTGCGGGTACTGACGGTGAACACCCACAAGGGCTTCACCGCCTTCAACCGGCGCTTTATCTTGCCAGAGCTGCGCGAGGCCGTGCGCAGCACCCAGGCCGACATTGTCTTCCTTCAGGAAGTGCTCGGCAGCCACGACCGCCACGCCGCGCGCTACCCCGGTTGGCCACAGACCTCGCAGTACGAATTCCTCGCCGACAGCATGTGGAGCGACTTTGCCTACGGCCGCAATGCGGTCTACCCTGACGGCCACCACGGCAATGCGCTGCTGTCCAAATACCCGATCATCGAGCACCGCAACCTGGACGTGTCGATCACCGGCCCCGAACGCCGCGGCCTGTTGCACTGTGTGCTGGAGGTGCCGGGGCAAGGCCAGGTGCATGCGGTCTGCGTGCACCTGTCGCTGCTGGAAAGCCACCGGCAAAAGCAGCTGCAGTTGCTGCGTAAACTGCTGGACGCCCTGCCGGCCAACGCCCCGGTGATCATCGCCGGCGACTTCAACGACTGGAAAAGCCACGGCAACCGCACCCTTGGCCTGCAATGCGACTTGCACGAAGCCTTCGAACGCCACCACGGCCACCTCGCCCGCACCTATCCTGCCCGCCTGCCACTGCTGCGACTGGACCGCATTTACCTGCGTAATGCCGAAAGCCATGGGCCGCGGATTCTGGGGCACAAACCTTGGTCGCACCTGTCAGATCATCTGCCGCTGGCAGTGGAAGTGCGCCTTTAGCAATCATTCTTCATAGCCACGGCACGGCAAATAGCGATCCCCGCTATACCCTGCTGTTTTTACCAATAAAACAACAGGTTGAGCGTTACGACATACCTTGAACACTTCCTTCACGCTTTCTTGACGCAAGCGGTGACCTCTCCTTAGCTGAACGATACCAAGCTGTAAAAAACTTGCGCCGGGCCTCTAGCTCGCGCCTTCGTGCGCGTTTGCGATAACTGGCGCGCTGGTTTGGGTCGCCCACTGTTTTTGCCGTACAGCTCGTGACAACAGGCCAGGTTCTCGGGCTGCACCACAAAAACAAAGGAGATCCGCCATGAAAAGCACCTCGAACCCCTCGCGCTTCGACAGCATTTTCTACGCGGTTTCCACGTCGCTGCTTCTGGCAACCCCGGTGGAAACGATCGCGTACGAACTGCAGGGTGACCCCACCTCCCCCGGCTTTCTGCAGCAACCCGTGGCGGCGCAACTGTCGCTCGACCCGCTCAGTGCCAGTGGGTTGAGTCTCGGCACCCTCAATGCGTTTTCGCAGCAAATGAGCGAACGCCACCAGCAGCCGGCACCGGACCTGATTGCCAGTCAGTGGGCGCAGTTCTTCCCCACCCGTGCGCGCGGCCGCGCGCTGCCCCCAGCACAGCTGGAGGCGCCCAGCCAGCAACTGATGATCGGCCCGGACCTGTTCGTGCGTGAAACTGCAGCGGGCGATGTGCACCGCGCAGGGATTTTCGTGGGGCACAACAACCTGCAAAGCAGCTTCAAAGGCGCGCGCCCTCTGCTGGGCGACAAGCAGCGCAAAGCGGTGAACTTGAGCGGTGAAAGCCTGGGGGTGTACTGGAGCATGACCCACGAACAGGGTTGGCACCTGGATGCCGTGGCCATGGGCTCGCGGATCGACGTGATGGGCCGTGGCGAAAACGGCCAGCGCCTGGACGACAGTGGCCACGCAATGACCTTCTCGGTAGAGGGCGGTTACCCGATCCGCCTGGGTGGCAACTGGGTCATCGAGCCCCAGGCACAGTTGATCAACCAGCAGTTCTTCCCTGGCAACCAGGTGCAGGAGGAGACCTTGCAAGCCTTCGATAGCCAGCCGAGCTGGAGCGGCCGGGTCGGTGCCAAGTTGTCCGGGCGCTACGAAGTGCGCGGCATGCCCATCGAACCCTATGTGCGGACCAACGTGTGGTATGACTTCAGCAATGCCGATGAGGTGAAGCTGGACCAGGTCGACAAGATTTCCAGCTCGCGCTACTCGACTACCGTGGAGTTAGGGTTGGGGTTGGTGGCGCGGGTGACGCCTTCGGTGGCCATGTTCGTCAGCGCCGATTACAGCAGCGATGTGGATGACAATGACCTGAACGGGTTGATTGGCAGCCTTGGGGTGCGGATGCGGTGGTAGGCAGGGCCGGCCTCTTCGCGGGTAAACCCGCTCCTACAACGATCACCGCCGGGTGCGGCCTGCGTAGGAGCGGGTTTACCCGCGAAGAGGCCCGTACAGCCAACCGATCAGGCGGGCCTCATCACCAAGCCCCCAAGCGGCGCCAGTGGCGGCTGGTGGCGCGGGTAATGAACTGAACGGTTTGATTGCCAGCCTTGGTGCGGATGCGGTGGTAGGCAGGGCCGGCCTCTTCGCGGGTAAACCCGCTCCTACAACGATCACCGCCGGGTGCGGCCTGCGTAGGAGCGGGTTTACCCGCGAAGGGGCCCGTACAGCCAACCGATCAGGCGGGCTTCATGATCAACACCCCCAGCGGCGGCAGGTTCAGGGCCAGCGATAATGGCTGCCCGTGGCTGGCCACTGCCTCACTGGCCACCGCCCCCAGATTACCCACGTTCGACCCGGCATACAGCTCGGCATCGCTGTTCAGCAGCTCCTGCCAACGCTCGCCGAACGGCACGCCAATGCGGTAACCCTCACGGGGTACCGGGGTGAAGTTGGCCACCACCAGCACCGGCTCGCCGCTGCTGCTCCAGCGCAGCCAGGCGTACACGCTGTTTTGCGCGTCGTCACCGATCAGCCACTGGAAGCCCTGCGGCTGGCAATCCTGCTCGTGCAGCGCCGGCACTTCGCGGTACAGGCGGTTGAGGTCGCCCACCAGGCGCTGCACGCCCTGGTGCTCGGGATACTGCAGCAGGTACCAGTCCAGTTCGCTGTCGTGGTTCCACTCACGCCACTGGCCGAACTCGCAACCCATGAACAGCAGCTTCTTGCCCGGGTGTGCCCACATGAAGGTGAGGTAGGCGCGCAGGTTGGCGAACTTCTGCCAGCGGTCGCCGGGCATCTTGTCGATCAGCGAATGCTTGCCGTGCACCACCTCATCATGGGAAATGGGCAGGATGAAGTGCTCGGAATAGGCATAGATCAGCCCGAAACTCATCTCGTTGTGGTGGTAGGTGCGGTGCACCGGGTCGTTCTGGATGTAGTGCAGGGTGTCGTGCATCCAGCCCATGTTCCACTTGTAGGCAAAACCCAGGCCGCCCTGTTGGGTAGGCTGGCTGACCCCAGGCCAGGCGGTGGACTCTTCGGCGATGATCAGCGCACCCGGGGCCTCGTGGGCAGCGACGCCGTTAAGGTGGCGGATGAAGTCGATGGCTTCCAGGTTCTCGCGCCCGCCGTGACGGTTGGGTACCCATTCGCCAGCCTTGCGCGAGTAGTCGCGGTACAGCATCGAGGCCACCGCATCGACGCGCAGGCCGTCGATGTGGAAATGCTTCAACCAGTGCAGCGCCGAAGCCATCATGAAGCCGCGCACTTCATTGCGGCCGAGGTTGTAGATCAGCGTGTTCCAGTCCTGGTGGTAGCCCTCCAGGGGGTTATCGTATTCGTACAGCGCAGTGCCATCGAAGCGCGCCAGGCCATGTTCGTCGGTGGGAAAATGCGCCGGCACCCAGTCCAGCAGCACACCAATGCCTCCCTGGTGGCAGGCGTCGATGAACGCGGCGAAATCCTCGGCACTGCCATAGCGCGAGGTGGGCGCGAACATCGACAGTGGTTGATAGCCCCAGGAGCCGCCGAACGGGTGTTCCATGATCGGCAGCAGTTCGATGTGGGTAAAGCCTAGTTCCTGCACATAGGGCACCAGCCGTTCGGCCAGCTCGCGCCAGTTGTAGAAACGCCCGACTTCGCCCGCTTCGTCCAGCTCGCAGCGCCATGACCCTGGGTGCAGCTCGTAGATCGACAACGGCGCGTTGTAGGCATGGCGCTGGGCGCGTTGCGCCATCCAGTCATGATCCTGCCAGGCGTGGCTGAGTTCACCGGCTACCTTGGACGCCGTGCTCGGCGGCAGCTCGGTGGCACGGGCCAGCGGATCGGCCTTCAGCGGCAGTATGCCGTCCTTGCCAAGCACTTCGAACTTGTAGGTTTCGCCCACGCCCAGGCGCGGAATGAACAGCTCCCACACCCCCGCGCCATGCCGCAGGCGCATGGGGTGGCGGCGGCCATCCCAGTTGTTGAAATCACCCACCACCGACACCCGCCGGGCATTCGGCGCCCAGACCGAGAAACACACGCCGTCGATGCCATCGACCTGAGTCGGCTGGGCACCGAAGCGCCCGGACAAATCGCGGTGATTGCCTTCCGCGAACAAGTGAAGGTCCATGTCACCCAGTTGCGGGCCGAAGCTGTAGGGGTCTTCGGTAACCTGTTCGCCACCGGCCCAGACGATATGAAACTGGTAGGGCTGTGCCTCATCGAGGTGCGCACTGAACAACCCAGGCAGGCTGCCCTGCTCCATTTCGGCAAGGACCCGCCCGTCATCCCGGGCCTGAGCGCGCACTTTCAGGGCATTGGGCAGAAAGGCGCGGACCACCTGCCCGCCTGCGCCGTCGCCGTGGGGGCCGAGTACCGCAAAAGGATCGGCGTGTTCGGCGCGGGCCAGGGCGTCGAGGTCCCGTTGCCGAAGGCCACCGTTTTCACGCGTTGTAACGTTCATTCTGACTCTCCCCAGGTACTGATCAGTCCATGCAGACCATGCAAAGGCACGGCCAGCCAGCTCGGACGGTTTTCGGCTTCGTATGTAATCTCGTAGGCGGCTTTTTCCAGGCAGAACAGTTCCAGCGCCGCGCGCTCGCCCTCGGCGTGCTGCCAGGCGTGAGGCATGGCGGCGGTGGCCAGCCCATAGGCTTCGACAAAGGCATGCCGGGACTGGTGCAGGTACTGCCGGGCAACCCGCTGCCGGGCTTGCCGCGCCGGCTCGGAAAGGTCCACCGCAGACGCGCTGCGCAAGATCATCGCAGCAGCATAGTCGAAGGAACGCAGCACGCCGCTGACATCCTTGTAGGGGCTGTGTTTTGCCCGGCGCTCTTCAAGGGGCCGGGCGGGTTCACCTTCAAAATCGATGAGGTAGGCATCACCCTGCACCACGAGCACCTGGCCCAGGTGCAGGTCGCCGTGCACACGCATCAGCAGGCCACCCTGAGCCTGCTTGCTCAGGGTGTCGATGTGCTGGGCCAGGCCGTCACGCTGTTGCTGCAGGTCGTCGACCAAGGACTGGCTGTCGCTGTCCAGCGTGTCGCGATGCTGCGCCAGCAGGTCGAGGGCGTGGGTCAGTTCGGTGCTGATCTGTGCACGCCAGCGCTCGCTGTCCCGCGCATCGCTGGGGCGCGGCTGGAAGGCCGGGTCTTCGGTGGGGGCGGCCAGCAGCAGGTGCATCTCGCCCAGACGCTGGCCAAGCAAGGCCGCAAAGCCGCTGAGTTCGGCCAACGCGTCAGTGTGCGCTTCGGCGTCGTTGCGGGTGGGCTCCATCTGGTCGCGGATGGCCCGTTCCAGCGTGTTCTGGGTCCAACCCCAGGCATCGCCCTGGTTGCTCAAGTAACCCTGGGCAATCATCAGCAGGTGCGGCGCGTGTTGCTCGTCCACCCGGCTGACCCAGGCCAGCAGCGGCGAGATATTGGCAAAGCCGGCGGCGGTCAGGTAGGCACTCATTTCCAGCTCTGGATGGATGCCCGGGTTGACCCGGCGGATCAACTTGAGCACCACGCGGTCGCCGATGACCACCGAACTGTTGGACTGCTCGGCACTGAGGTAGCGCACTTCGCTCTCGTCATCGAGCGCCAGGCCGGCCAGCTGCTCTGTGCATTCAAAGCGCAATTCACCCTCACTGTCGCCACACGGCAGACGCAGGCCATCCTGGCAGGCTTGCATCACAGCGTGAATGAACGGCTCAAGGACGAAGGCGTCTGTGATCAAGCCAACCTGGTGGGTACGGCGCACCCGCGACAACGCCAGCTGCTGCGGCAGTGCGGTGTGGATCTGTTCCTCACGCAGCAGGCCGAACGGCAGCTGGTAGCGGGTAGCCGTGCCGTCGCTGAGTACTTCGATTTCGCTGAGCAGCACCGGCGTGGTGGCGGTGCCGAAACGTACGCCGTAACACAGGCGCACGGCATCGATCGGCCCTTCCTTACCGGCGAACCAGCGGCGCTTGGGCAGGTACTGCGGCAGGATGGTGCTTTGCAGCGTATCGCTTGCGGGGGCTTGCAGCAGTTCTTCCATGCGCTTGCGCAGTACCAATGTGGTCAATTCGGGTAACCCCTCGGTGGCCTGGATGTGCCAGCTGGGCATGCGATCGCGGCTGGCCAGCAGGAACCAGTAGAAGGCATAAGGTGGCAAGGTCAGCAGAAACGGCAGTTGGCCGATTGGCGGGAACGCGCTGCCGCCCAGCATCTCCACCGGTACTTTGTCGGCGAATTGTGACAATTCGAGTTCGGCAGCCTGGGCGGCACGGGACACGTTGGCCACGCAGAGGATGACCTCGGTATTGCCGTCGGCGTCGGTGTACTCGCGGATATAGGCAAGGATGCGCCGGTTGCTGGGCGTGAGGGTACGCAGGCTGCCGCGGCCAAAGGCCTTCTGCTGCTTGCGCACCGCCAGCATGCGCCGGGTCCAGTTCAGCAGCGAATGCGGGTCGTGGCTTTGCGCCTCGACGTTGACCGTCTGGTAACCGTAGAGCGGGTCCATGATCGGCGGCAGCACCAGGCGTTGCGGGTCGGCGCGGGAAAAACCGCCGTTGCGGTCTGGCGACCACTGCATGGGTGTGCGAACGCCATCGCGGTCACCCAGATAGATATTGTCGCCCATACCCAGTTCGTCGCCGTAATACAGGGTTGGCGTGCCGGGCATCGACAACAGCAGGCTGGTCAGCAGCTCTATGCGCCGACGGTCACGCTGCAGCAGGGGCGCCAGGCGCCGGCGAATGCCCAGGTTGATGCGCGCGCGGCGGTCTTCGGCGTAATAGTTCCACAGGTAGTCGCGCTCGCGGTCGGTGACCATTTCCAGGGTCAGTTCATCATGGTTGCGCAAAAAGATCGCCCACTGGCAGTTGGCCGGGATTTCCGGGGTCTGGCGCAGGATGTCGGTGATCGGGAAGCGGTCTTCCATGGCCAAGGCCATGTACATGCGCGGCATCAACGGAAAGTGGAAGGCCATATGGCATTCGTCGCCGTCGCCTTCGCCGAAGTACGGGCGCGTGTCTTCCGGCCACTGGTTGGCTTCGGCCAGCAGCATGCGATCGGGGTAGTTGGCGTCGATCTCGGCGCGGATCGCCTTGAGCACGTCGTGGGTTTCGGCGAGGTTTTCGTTGTTGGTGCCGTCGCGCTCGATCAGGTAAGGGATCGCGTCCAGGCGCAGGCCATCTACACCCAGGTCGAGCCAGAAGCGCATGACGCCGATCACCGCCTTGAGCACCTGCGGGTTGTCGAAATTGAGGTCCGGCTGGTGGGAATAGAACCGGTGCCAGAAGTACTGGCCGGCGACCGGGTCCCAGGTCCAGTTGGACTTTTCGGTGTCGAGGAAGATGATGCGCGTACCGTCATACTTCTGGTCATCGTCCGACCACACGTAGAACTCACGCGCCTTGCTGCCGCGCTTGGCGTGGCGGGCGCGCTGGAACCACGGGTGCTGGTCGCTGGTGTGGTTGATGACCAGCTCGGTGATCACCCGCAGGCCGCGCTTGTGGGCCTCGGCGATGAAACGGCGGGCGTCGGCCATGCTGCCGTAGTCGGGGTGCACGGCCTTGTATTCGGCGATGTCGTAGCCATCGTCACGGCGTGGCGAGGGATAGAACGGCAGCAGCCACAGGGTGTTGACGCCCAGCTCGGCGATGTAGTCGAGCTTGCTGATCAGCCCGGCGAAATCGCCGATGCCGTCATTGTTCGAGTCGAAGAACGACTTGATGTGCAGCTGGTAGATGACGGCGTCCTTGTACCACAGCGGGTCGTCGATGAAGGCTGCCGGGCGGGAACGCTTGGCCATGTGCGACTCCTTTCAATTGCATGTTTACCCTTCTTGCACCATCGCTGTGGGAGCGGGCGTGCCCGCGAATCAGCCACCGCGGTGCTTGGCACCGGCTCTGCCGGTGTTCGCGGGCGTGCCCGCTCCCACAGGGGAAAAGGCTACAGACCGGTTTTACCCGGCTTTCTCGATGCGCCAGATGCCGAACGGCAGGTGCCAGGGCTCTATGCGCATCCATTGGGTCTTGCCGTACCACGACCAGCGGTGGCCGTTCATCAGGTCTTCACCCTGGGTTTCGGCGTTGTCGTCCAGCCCCAGCTCCCACAGTGGCAACTCGAAATGCGCCTCCTGGGCGTTGTGCGGGTCGAGGCTGACGGCCACCAGGATGTAGTTGTCACGCTCGGGCGTACGCTTGGCGAAGTACAGGATGTTGTCGTTCCAGCAATTGAAGAAGGCCACACCCAGGTGGGTTTGCAAGGCGCGGTTCTGCCGGCGGATGCGGTTGAGCTGGGCGATCTCGGCGATGATGTTGCCGGGCTGGGTGAAGTCGCGTGGGCGGATTTCGTACTTCTCCGAATCCAGGTACTCCTCCTTGCCCGGCAACGGCGTGCCCTCACACAGCTCGAAGCCCGAATACATGCCCCACAAGCCTGAGCCCATGGTCGCCAGCGCGGCACGGATAAGAAAACCTGCGCGGCCGGAGGTGTGCAGGAAGAACGGGTTGATGTCCGGCGTGTTGACGAAGAAGTTGGGCCGGTAGCACTGGCTCCACGGCGGCTGGTTGAGCTGCTCGAAATATTCGCGCAGCTCCTGCTTGTGGTTGCGCCAGGTGAAATAGGTATAGCTCTGTGCGTAGCCGACCTTGCCCAGGCGCGCCATCATCGCCGGTTTGGTAAAGGCTTCGGCAAGGAAGATGACGTCGGGGTGCTGGCTGCGCACATTGGCGATGAGCCATTGCCAGAACGGCAGCGGCTTGGTGTGCGGGTTGTCGACGCGGAACGTCTTTACGCCCTCCTCGACCCAGCCGACCACCACATCGCGCAGGGCCAGCCACAGCGAGGGCACGGCCTCCGGCGCATAGAAATCGACGTTGACGATGTCCTGGTACTTTTTCGGCGGGTTTTCAGCGTAGCGGATGGTGCCGTCCGGGCGCCAGCTGAACCAGCCCGGGTGTTCCTTGAGCCAGGGGTGGTCCTGGGAGCACTGGATGGCGAAATCGAGGGCGATTTCCAGGCCGTGTTCCGCCGCCGCCGCCACCAGACGGCGGAAGTCATCGCGGCTGCCCAGTTGCGGGTGAATGGCCTCGTGGCCGCCCTCCGGGCTGCCGATGGCATAAGGGCTGCCCGGGTCGCCCGGCTCGGCCTTGAGGGCGTTGTTGCGGCCCTTGCGATGCTGCATGCCGATGGGGTGGATGGGCGGGAAGTACAGTACGTCGAAGCCCATGTCGCGGATCATCGGCAGCCGTTCGTGCACGTCGTTGAAGGTGCCGTGGCGCTGCGGGTCGTCGGTCATCGAGCGCGGGAACAGCTCGTACCAGCTGGCGAACAGGGCGGCCGGGCGGTCGACATCAAGGGGAAACTCAGGGCTGCGGGTCAGGTAGCTGCGATGTTCGGCTTCGCCCATCAGGCGGGCGGTGGTCGGGTCGAGAAAGACGGCTACCTGGTCATCGGTACTGAGGGTGGCCAGGCGGTGTTGCACGGCCTCGAGCTCTTCGCGCAGGGCGCCGCTGCACAGCTCGATGCCTTTGCCCAGCATCAAACGGCCTTCTTCCAATTCCAGTTTTACCTCGACGCCGGCGTGGTACTTCTTCTCCAGGTCGTGGCAATAGGTGGCAAACGGGTCGATCCAGGCCTCGATACTGAACAAGTGCGGGCCCAGCTCGGTGGGGGTGAATTCGGCCAGCCACAGGTCGTTGCCCGCCGCCTGCATCGACACGCAATGCCAGCGCCTGCTGTGCGCCTGGCGCCAGTTGAGCATCACCGCCAGGCGGTCGTGGCCGTCGCTGTAGGCCTTGGTGCTGACTGTCACGGGCTGGCCGCTGACGGCCTTGGCGGCGAAGCTGCCAGCGTCGAGCACAGGTTGGGTGTCTTCGATCACGATGCGTGGCGCCAACAGCGCCTGGGCCAGGCTAATGGCCTGGTCCGGGTGATCGTTCGCCATGGGCACGCTTTCAAAGGGCTCGTTTCGTGACATCGACCTTGCTCCCTCAGGCTGGTGGCGGTAAGGGTTCAGAGCCGGGCACAGGCGGGGGGTTCAAAATAATTGAGCGAACGGCAGCTGCCAGCGGTCAGAGCCTACAGCACCTCTTCACCCACCCACGCGAGGTCAGGCCATGAACATTCCCATTCCACCGGAAACCCCCGATCCCAACATCGACGACCCAAGCTTGCCGCCACCCGTACCGGAAGAAGACCCGGACGAGCTGCCGATCAAGCCGACCGTGCCGCCGACGGTTGGTGACCCGCCGAGTCAGGAGCCACCGGTGAAAGCTTAAGGGTAGACCAGGGCACCGGCATGAACAGCGATCTCCACTGCTTCGTTGAGAGGTTGAGGATGACCAGGTGCTTGGCAAGGTGAAGATCTTGCATTGATCGGGCCGGCCTCTTCGCGGGTAAACCCGCTCCTACGAGGGACCGTGCCGGCCTTGAATGCGGCGCGGTCGGTGTAGGAGCGGGTTTACCCGCGAAGAGGCCGGCCGCGCCAGCACATCAACCCGCAGATGCAGCCGCAATCTCCGCCACACTGATCTCACGCATCCGGAACTTTTGCACCTTCCCCGTCACCGTCATCGGGAACTCGTCGACAAAACGGATATACCGCGGCACCTTGAAGTGGGCAATGCGCGCCTTGCACCAGCCCTGCAGCTCCTCGGCCGTGGCGCTGTGCCCAGGGTGCAGCTTGATCCAGGCGACGATCTCTTCGCCATAGCGGCTGCACGGAATGCCGATCACCTGCGCATCGGCCACTGCCGGGTGGGTGTAGAAAAACTCTTCCAGCTCACGCGGGTAAATGTTCTCGCCGCCGCGAATGATCATGTCCTTGTTGCGCCCAACGATGCGCACATAGCCCTGCTCGTCCATCACCGCCAGGTCACCCGAATGCATCCAGCCGGCCGGGTCGATGGCATCCGCCGTGGCCTGGGGGTTGTCCCAGTAGCCCAGCATCACGCTGTAGCCGCGGGTGCACAGCTCGCCAATCTCGCCGCGGGCGACGATGCAGCCATCGGCGTCCACCAGTTTGTTTTCCAGCTGCGGCTGGGTGCGCCCGACGGTGGTCACGCGCAGCTCCAGGTCGTCGTCCGGGCCGGTCTGCAGTGACACCGGGCTGGTTTCGGTCATGCCGTAGGCGATCTGCACTTCAGCCATGTGCATCTGGTCGATGACCCGGCGCATCACCTCGATCGGGCAGGTGGCGCCGGCCATGATGCCGCTGCGCAGGGTGGACAGGTCCATCTGCGCACGCGAGGGGTGATCAAGCATCGCGATGAACATGGTCGGCACGCCGTACAGGATGCTGGCACGCTCCTCGGCCACGGCGCGCAGGGTGAGCTCGGCGTCGAAGGCGTCGTTGGGGTAGATCATGGTGCTGCCGTGGGTGATGCAGCCGAGGTTGGCCATGACCATGCCGAAGCAATGGTACAGCGGCACCGGGATCACCATACGGTCGCGGGCCGTCAGGCCTAGGCTTTCACCCACCATGAAACCGTTGTTGAGGATGTTGTAGTGACTGAGCGTGGCCCCTTTGGGCGCACCGGTGGTGCCGGAGGTGTACTGGATGTTCACCGGCTGGTCGAATTGCAGGCTTTGCTGACGGGTTGTGCAGGCTTCGGCAGACGTCTGCCCTGCCCGCTCGGCCAGTGCGTGCCAGGGCAGGAAACCGGCAGGCGGGTTGGCGGCCAGGCTGATGACGCCACGCAACTGGGGCAGGCATTCACTGGCCAGCTCACCAGGCCGGGCGCTGGCCAGCTCAGGCACCAGCGCCTGCACCATGGCGTGGTAATCAGACGTCTTGAAGGCTTCAGCGCAGACCAGCCAGCGGCAGCCGGACTGACGCAACACGTATTCCAGTTCGCCCACACGGTAGGCCGGGTTGATGTTGACCAGGATGGCACCGACCTTGGCACTGGCCAGCTGCAAGATGCACCACTGGGCGCAGTTGGGCGACCAGATGCCAACACGGTCGCCAGTGTTCACGCCCAGTGCGATCAGGGCGCGGGCATATATTTCGACCTGTTCGGCCAACTGCCGCCAGCTGTAACGCAGGCCCTGGTGGCGGGACACCAGGGCCTCGCTGTCGCAACTGCGGGCCACGGTGGCATCGAAGGCCTGGCCGATGGTCTGGGTCAGCAAGGGTCGGTCCTGGCGACCGCGGGTATAGCTCGGTTGACTCATGGGTGTCCCTTCTTGTGGTTGTTTTGGGCACGGCTGAAGCAAGCGGGAATACTCTGGCGCAGATTTACGTTTACGTAAAGGTGACGAGTGGATTGACAGTGCCTCCCAGCAGGTTTACGTTAACGTAAAGGTGATGAACGATACCGGAACCTCCGGCATGACGCCGACCCTTGCAGGAGCGGGCTTGCCCGCGAATGCGATCACCCAGGCAATGACGGTGGTCCTGCTGACGCATTCGCGGGCAAGCCCGCTCCTACAGGGGTCGGCGATTAGGCTTTGAGCTACGGTGTTACCCAATTTCCAAGAACAAGAAGGTGCCCCAGCATGCATTACCCCTCCCTGAACTTCGCCCTGGGCGAGACCATCGACATGCTCCGCGACCAGGTGCGCACCTTCGTCGCCGCTGAACTGGCCCCAAGGGCCGCGCAGATCGACCACGACAACCTGTTCCCCGCCGACATGTGGCGCAAGTTCGGTGACATGGGCCTGCTGGGCATCACCGTACCGGAAGAGTACGGCGGCGCTGGCCTGGGCTACCTGGCCCATGTGGTGTCGATGGAAGAAATCAGCCGTGGCTCCGCCTCGGTGGCGCTGTCCTACGGCGCCCATTCCAACCTGTGCGTCAACCAGATCAACCGCAACGGCACCCATGAGCAGAAGCTCAAGTACCTGCCCAAGCTGATCAGCGGCGAGCACATCGGCGCCTTGGCCATGAGCGAGCCCAACGCCGGCTCCGACGTGGTGTCGATGAAACTGCGCGCAGAAAAACGCGGCGATCACTACGTGCTCAACGGCAGCAAGACCTGGATCACCAACGGTCCCGACGCCAACACCTACGTGATTTACGCCAAGACCGACCTGGACAAGGGTGCGCACGGTATCACCGCGTTCATCGTCGAGCGCGACTGGAAAGGCTTCAGCCGCAGCAACAAGTTCGACAAGCTGGGCATGCGTGGGTCCAACACCTGCGAGCTGTTCTTCGACGGCGTGGAAGTGCCGGCAGAGAACATTCTGGGCCAGCTTAACGGCGGCGTGCGCGTCCTGATGAGCGGCCTGGACTACGAACGTGTGGTGCTGTCCGGCGGCCCGACCGGCATCATGCAAAGCTGCATGGACCTGGTGGTGCCGTATATCCACGACCGCAAGCAATTCGGCCAGAGCATCGGCGAGTTCCAGCTGATCCAGGGCAAGATTGCCGACATGTACACCCAGCTGAACGCCAGCCGCGCCTACCTGTATGCCGTGGCCCAGGCCTGCGACCGTGGCGAGACCACCCGCAAGGATGCTGCCGGGGTGATCCTGTACACCGCCGAGCGCGCCACGCAAATGGCCCTGGAGGCGATCCAGATTCTTGGCGGCAACGGCTATATCAACGAATTCCCGGCTGGGCGCCTGTTGCGCGACGCCAAACTGTACGAAATCGGTGCCGGCACCAGCGAAATCCGCCGGATGCTGATCGGCCGCGAACTGTTCAACGAAACCCGCTGAACATAAGGGACGGGCGCACATGGCTACCTTGCACACCCAGATCAACCCGCGTTCGGCAGAATTTGCCGTCAACAGCGCGGCCATGCTCGAACAGGTCCAGGCCCTGCGCGGCTTGCTCGCCCAGGTTGCCCAGGGCGGCGGGCCCAAGGCCCAGGAACGGCATACCTCGCGTGGCAAACTGCTGCCGCGCGAGCGTATCGACCGCCTGCTGGACCCGGGCTCGCCGTTCCTCGAAATCGGCCAGTTGGCCGCCCATGAGGTGTACGGCGAAGACGTGCCAGCGGCGGGCGTGATTGCCGGCATCGGCCGCGTGGAAGGCGTGGAATGCATGATTGTGGCCAACGACGCCACGGTAAAAGGCGGTTCGTACTACCCGCTGACGGTGAAGAAGCACCTGCGTGCACAAACCATCGCCCTGCAGAACCACCTGCCGTGCATCTATCTGGTGGACTCCGGCGGCGCCAACTTGCCACGCCAGGACGAAGTGTTCCCCGACCGCGAGCATTTCGGGCGCATCTTCTTCAACCAGGCCAACATGAGCGCGCAAGGCATCCCGCAGATCGCCGTGGTGATGGGCTCGTGCACCGCTGGCGGCGCCTACGTGCCGGCCATGGCCGACGAAGCGATCATGGTGCGCCAGCAGGCGACCATCTTCCTCGCCGGGCCGCCGTTGGTAAAAGCCGCCACCGGTGAAGTGGTGAGCGCCGAAGACTTGGGGGGCGCCGATGTGCATTGCCGCACCAGCGGCGTGGCCGACCACTATGCCGACAACGACGAACATGCCCTGGCCCTGGCCCGGCGCAGCGTGGCCAACCTCAACTGGCACAAGCAGGGCAAGCTACAACGCCTGGCACCGGTGGCACCGCTGTATGCGGCCGATGAGCTGTACGGCGTGGTGCCGGCCGATGCCAAGCAACCGTTCGACGTGCGCGAGGTGATCGCCCGCCTGGTCGATGGCTCGGTGTTCGATGAGTTCAAGGCGCTGTTCGGTACCACGCTGGTGTGCGGTTTCGCCCACCTGCATGGCTACCCGGTGGCGATCCTGGCCAACAACGGCATCCTGTTCGCCGAAGCCGCGCAAAAAGGTGCGCACTTCATCGAACTGGCCTGCCAACGCGGCATCCCGCTGCTGTTCCTGCAGAACATTACCGGTTTCATGGTCGGCAAGAAGTACGAAGAAGGCGGCATCGCCAAGCACGGCGCCAAGCTGGTCACCGCCGTGGCCTGCGCCCAGGTGCCGAAGTTCACGGTGATCATCGGCGGCAGCTTTGGTGCCGGCAACTACGGCATGTGCGGCCGCGCCTACGACCCGCGCTTCCTGTGGATGTGGCCCAACGCACGGATTGGCGTGATGGGCGCCGAACAGGCCGCCGGGGTGCTGGCCCAGGTCAAGCGCGAGCAGAGCGAACGCAGCGGCCAGCCATTCAGTGCCGAAGACGAAGCCAGGCTCAAGCAGCCGATCCTCGACCAGTACGAGCGTCAGGGCCACCCCTATTATTCCAGCGCCCGCCTGTGGGACGACGGCGTCATCGACCCGGCACAGACCCGCGACGTCCTCGGCCTGGCGTTGTCTGCCGCGCTGAACGCGCCGATCGAACAGAGCCGCTTCGGCATTTTCCGGATGTGACCCATGAGCGATTTCAGCACCCTTGAAGTGATCCGCGACCCGCGCGGCTTTGCCACCCTGTGGTTAAGCCGCGAGGACAAGAACAACGCCTTCAACGCGCAGATGATCCGCGAGCTGATCGTGGCCATCGACCAGTTGGCCGAAGACGCCAGCCTGCGCTTTGTGCTGCTGCGTGGCCGTGGCCGGCATTTCAGCGCCGGTGCCGACCTGGCCTGGATGCAGCAGTCGGCGCAACTGGACTTCAACACCAACCTGGATGATGCCCACGAACTGGGCGAGCTGATGTACGCCCTGCATCGCCTCAAGGCCCCGACCCTGGCCGTGGTGCAAGGCGCAGCCTTTGGCGGCGCGCTGGGCCTGATCAGCTGCTGCGACATGGCCATCGGCGCCGAAGACGCCCAACTGTGCCTGTCGGAAGTACGCATCGGCCTGGCCCCGGCGGTCATCAGCCCGTTCGTGGTCAAGGCCATTGGCGAACGCGCCGCGCGCCGCTACGCCCTCACCGCCGAGCGTTTCACTGGCGTGCGCGCCCGCGAGCTGGGCCTGCTGGCCGAGGTGTACCCGGCCAGCGAACTGGACGACCACGTCGAAGCCTGGGTAAGCAACCTGCTGCAGAACAGCCCACAAGCATTGCGCGCCACCAAGGACTTGCTGCGCGAAGTGGACGACGGCGAACTCAGCCCGGCCCTGCGCCGTTACTGCGAAAACACCATCGCCCGCATCCGCGTCAGCGCCGAAGGCCAGGAGGGCCTGCGCGCCTTCCTGGAAAAACGCCGCCCTGCCTGGCAAACCGTTGACAAGAAGGAGCCGCGCCCATGAGCCGCCCCGCTTTGACCACCCTGCTGGTCGCCAACCGCGGCGAAATCGCCTGCCGGGTGATGCGCACCGCCAAGGCCATGGGCCTGACCACTGTCGCCGTGCACAGCGCCACCGACCGTGACGCCCGTCACAGCCGCGAAGCCGACATCCGCGTCGACCTGGGCGGCACCAAGGCTGCCGAAAGCTACCTGCTGGTCGACAAGCTGCTGGCCGCCGCCAAGGCCAGCGGCGCCCAGGCCATCCACCCAGGTTATGGCTTTCTGTCCGAGAACGCAGGTTTCGCCCGCGCCATCGAGCAGGCCGGGCTGATCTTCCTCGGCCCACCGGCCAGCGCCATCGACGCCATGGGCAGCAAATCGGCAGCCAAGGCGCTGATGGAGGCCGCCGGCGTGCCGTTGGTTCCGGGCTACCACGGCGAGGCCCAGGACCTGGACACCTTCCGCGCCGCGGCCGAACGCATCGGCTACCCGGTGCTGCTCAAGGCCAGCGCTGGCGGCGGCGGCAAGGGCATGAAAGTGGTCGAGGAAGAAAGCCAGTTGGCCGACGCCCTGGCGTCGGCCCAGCGTGAGGCACAGTCGTCGTTCGGCGATGCGCGCATGCTGGTGGAAAAGTACGTGCTCAAGCCACGCCATGTCGAAATCCAGGTGTTTGCCGACCAGCACGGTAACTGCCTGTACCTTAACGAACGCGACTGTTCCATTCAGCGTCGCCATCAGAAGGTAGTGGAAGAGGCCCCTGCCCCCGGCCTGTCACCCGAACTGCGCCGGGCCATGGGCGAAGCGGCGGTGCGTGCCGCCCAGGCTATCGGTTACGTGGGTGCTGGCACCGTGGAGTTTCTGCTTGATGCACGTGGCGAATTCTTCTTCATGGAGATGAACACCCGCCTGCAGGTGGAACACCCGGTCACCGAGGCCATCACCGGCCTGGACCTTGTTGCCTGGCAAATTCGCGTGGCCTGCGGCGAAGCCCTGCCGATCACACAGGAACAGGTGCCGCTGATCGGCCATGCCATCGAAGTGCGCCTGTATGCCGAAGACCCGGCCAACGATTTTTTACCCGCGACCGGCAAATTGGCGCTGTACCGTGAATCGGCACCTGGCGAAGGTCGGCGGGTGGACAGTGGGGTCAGCGAAGGCGATGTGGTGTCGCCGTTCTACGACCCGATGCTGGGCAAGCTGATTGCCTGGGGTGAAAACCGCGAACAGGCACGCCTGCGCTTGCTGGCCATGCTTGACGAGTTTGCCATTGGCGGGTTGAAGACCAACATCGCCTTCCTGCGCCGCATTCTCGCGCACCCTGCGTTCGCGGCGGCAGAGCTGGACACCGGCTTCATTCCCCGCCACCAGGATGTGCTGCTGCCGGCGGCACGTGCGCTGCCGGCTGGCTTTTGGGAGGCGGCAGCCGAAGCCTGGCTGCAGGGCCAGGCGGGGCATCAGCGCGAAGACGATCGCCATTCGCCGTGGAGCGGGCGTAATGGACTGCGCTTGGGCCTGCCGGCACGCAGCAGCTTGCATCTGGTGAGTGCTGGGCACGATCAGGCAGTGGCCCTGGAACGCAGCGCTGCTTCTACCTGGCAGCTGCAAGGTGAGCAGTTGGTGCATGACCAGAACGGCGTGCGTCGCCAGCATCTGGCAATCCGTCGGGGTGGCACGCTGTACCTGCACTGGGATGGCGAAATGCATGCCATCGAAGCCTTCGACCCGATTGCCGAGGCCGAAGCCAGCCACAGCCATCAGGGTGGGCTGGGTGCGCCCATGAACGGCAGTATCGTGCGGGTGCTGGTCGAACCTGGGCAGGTGGTGGAAGCCGGTACTGCGCTGGTGGTACTGGAGGCCATGAAGATGGAGCACAGCATTCGTGCGCCGCATGCCGGCACAGTGAAGGCGCTGTTCTGCCTGGAGGGGGACATGGTCAGCGAAGGGACTGTGCTGGTCGAACTGGTGGAATAACGGTGCCGTAGGGCCGCTTTGCGGCCCTAACGCAACACAAGGCCGCCCCTGCAACAGCCCGTAGGAGCGGGTTTACCCGCGAAAGGGCCGGGCCTGCTGGCCAATTTCCACCAACCGTTCACCGTTGCCGCCGCTAC